>JAHIQV010000310.1 GCA_018903185.1 Gammaproteobacteria bacterium
CAGAATCCACAACAAGGCGACCACGCCGTAACCAATGACCACACGGGCAAACGGGGCGGAGGAGGAGGCGCTCATGGACGGTGGGTGGGGTCGGACAAGTCGGGGCCGGCATTTCGACGGCGCCGAAAGCAGCACCATTTTCGCTGCTGACCGGCCGCCGTGGGCGCGCCATCTTCAGAATGGAATCGGCAAGTCACGCCACCAAGCTGAAGCCTTCACCATCAACGCCATGGCGCAGTGACTACACTGCAGCCCTCAAAGCCCCTCGGTTTCCCCATGGATCTCTTCACCCTCAGCCTGCTGGCCTTTGCCGGCGCCTTCATCCTCAAGACCACGGACCAGCGCCAGCGCATCCAGCTGCTGGGGCGCCACCTCGGCCAGTTCCAGATCGAAAAACTGATGGAACGGCTGAGCGAGGGCTACATGCGGGCTTTGAGCGAAAAAGACCCCGAGCGCCGCCAGCAGATCTGGCAACTGCAGCAGGCCACCGAAACCACGCTCGCCAGCCAGTTCCAGCGCTTTGCAGCGGACCTGGCCAAAGAAGCGCCCACGCCGTTTCGCGTCAACCGCATCGCCCTGCCCTACGCCGACCGCTGGCTGCCGGGTGTCAGCTTCGATCTGCGCGAGGCCATGCGCATCCATGCCCGCGGCATCCAGCAAACGGTGGACAACCCGGCGCAGCGCAGCGAACGCGACCGGGCCTACACCCTGCTGGCCGAGCTGTACCTGATGCAGCACACCTGCCACTGGTATTGCCGTTCCCGCACCACCGCCTCGGCGCGGGTGCTCGCGCGCCACCAGACGCCGTATGCCCAGCTGGTGGCCTCGGTGTCGCCGGAAACGCGCCAGGCCTACAGCGAGCTGGTGGGACTCAAACGCTGAGCCCGTCGTCACCGGCCACCGGTGACAGACAGGCCATGGCTTCGTCCAGCAAGGTGTGCAGGGCCGCCACGCGTTCCACGCCGAGTGCCCGGTTGATGCCCTCCTGCGCGACGCGCCAGCGCCGCTGGGCTTCTGCCCGCTTGCTCTGTCCGGCTTCGGTGGCGCTGATCAGGTGGCTGCGCGCGTCGGCGCCGGGCCCCACCGCGAGCCAGCCCGCGGCCACCAGCGGCTGCAGGTTGCGCGACAGGGTCGAGGTGCTGACCTTCATCTCGGCGGCCAGATCCACCGCCCGGATCGGCCCGAGCTTGACCACGTAGGACAGCAGCGAATACTGCGTGCCCTTCAGCCCCGACTTGCCCACCTCGTTGTCATAGTGCTGCGCCACGCGGCGCATCAGCTGGCGCAACTTGAGATTGGTGCAACCCTGCGGCTTGACCGCAGGGGTTGTGGGGCTTGACGCGGTGGTGACAGGGCTCATGCAATTGATTGTATCTACAATCAATGCATATGCAACTGTTATGGAGAACCCCATGAGCGCGTCAGACACCCTGGAAACCTGGCTGGCCCAGGAGCAAGAAATTCTGCAACGGCTGGCCGTCGGCCCCGGGCCCGGCGTGGCCCGGCCCGAGCAGATCGCCGGCAAGACCGGTCTGGAAGTGATGCAGGCCATGCTGCAGGGCGAGATTCCCTACGCCGCCATCGCCAAAACGCTGGACTTCCTGATCGTCGAAGTGGGCGATGGCAGCGCCATCTTCCAGGGCACGCCGGGTCCGCAGCATTTCAACCCCATGGGCACGGTGCACGGTGGCTGGTTCGCCACCCTGCTCGACTCTGCGCTCGGCTGCGCGGTGCACACCAGGATGCCGCCCGGCCGCGCCTACACCACCGCCGAACTGAGCGTGAACATCGTGCGCGCGCTCACCCCCAAGGTGCAGCGCGTGCGCGCCATCGGCCGCGTGATCCACTGCGGCCGCCAGCTCGCCACCGCCGACGCCCAGCTGGTCGGCCCGGACGGCACGCTCTACGCCCATGCCACCACGACCTGCCTGGTATTCGACCTGCAGCACAAACCCGCGGGCGGCGCGACGACATAATCGCGGTCCACGAACCGACCCGAAAGCACCCGATATGCGATTCCTTCACACCATGCTGCGCGTGGGCAACCTGCAGCGCTCGATCGACTTCTACACCCAGGTGATGGGCATGCAGCTGCTGCGCACATCCGAAAACCCGGAATACAAATACTCACTGGCCTTCCTGGGCTTCGAGGGTGGCAACCCCGGCCAGGCCGAGATCGAACTCACCTGGAACTGGGACACCGACCACTACGACATGGGCACCGCCTATGGCCACATCGCCCTGGGCGTGCCCGACGCCTACGCCGCCTGCGAAAAGATCAAGGCGGCGGGCGGCAACGTGACGCGCGAGGCTGGCCCGGTCAAGGGCGGCAGCACGGTGATCGCCTTCGTGACCGACCCCGACGGCTACAAGATCGAATTGATCCAGCGCGCAGAAACCGATGGCGGCGCCGGTCTGCGCTGATCTGCAGCCTGCGCTGCATGCGCCCGCAAAAAAGCCCGGATCTGGCCGGGCTTTCTTTCGGAAGCAAAACGCCGGGGTCAGTCAACGATCATCACTTCCACGCGGCGGGCTTCGGCGTCGTTGCCGGTGCCGACGGCTTCTTCAGGTTTCCTGAGCTCCAGCGAAGCGGCGGCCACACCCGCACCCACCAGGGCGTCGCGCACCGAGAGGGCGCGTTTTTTGGCCAGCTCGGCGTTCTGGACGGGATTGCCGGTGGCGTCGTGGAAGCCGGAGAGCAACAGGCGTTTGCCGCCCTTGGCTGCGGTGATCGCATCGTCCAGCGCGTCGAGAGCGCCCGATGCCAGCTCGGCTTTTCCGGAGGCGAAATAAAACGTGACCACACCGTTTTCGATCACCACGCTGGCGTCGTCCGCAACCACGGGCGCCGCGGCGGCGGGCATTGCGGCGGTGGCTACCGCTTCAACGGCTACCGCTTGAGCGGCGGGCACTGTCACCTCCTCGGTCCCGGCGGCGCCACCCGTGCCGCGGGAATGGTGGATGCCGAAGCCCAGCGCCAGGCCCACGGCCAGCAACACGGCGGCCATCAGCACCACCGCTGCAACGCGGACGTCCTGGTCGTCATCTTGAGAAAACATGGGCAAACACTCCCTGAAGAACAATGGGCAAGAGAAAATCAACACCGCTCGCAACCGGCCAGGGACATGCAGCCAACAGGCCTGTGCGATCAAACCCCGCATTCTAAATGGCCCACCCCGACATGCACCCTGCCCCAGCCGCCCCCCGAACCCGCCGACCCGACACCTGGGACCCCACCCGTCGCGACGGCGCCCGGATGATGGCCGACACACTGGCCGAATGGCGCAGCCAAGGGCCCGCACCCGACCTGTGGGTGTTCGGCTACGCCTCCTTGGTCTGGCGGCCCGAATTCGAGGCCACCGAACAACGACCGGCCCGGGTGCATGGTTACCACCGCTGCCTGCAGATGTGGAGCCGGGTCAACCGCGGCACTCCCGAGCGGCCCGGCCTGGTTTTCGCGCTGATGAGCGGCGGCAGCTGCACGGGACTGGCACTGCGGGTGCCCCACGCCCAGGTTGAGGCGCTGTTTCCCACGCTCTGGGCGCGTGAAATGCCCAACCCCGTGTACGAC
>JAHIQV010000311.1 GCA_018903185.1 Gammaproteobacteria bacterium
GGTGTTCTTGAAGTCCACGGTGCGGCCCTGGCCGTCGGTCAGGCGACCGTCGTCCAGCACCTGCAACAACACGTTGAACACGTCCGGATGCGCCTTCTCCACCTCGTCGAGCAGCAGCACGCTGTAGGGTTTGCGGCGCACCGCTTCGGTCAGGTAGCCGCCCTCCTCGTAACCCACGTAGCCGGGCGGCGCGCCGATCAGGCGGGCCACGGAGTGTTTCTCCATGAACTCGCTCATGTCGATGCGGATCAGGTGGTCTTCGCTGTCGAACAGGAAGCCCGCCAGCGCCTTGCACAGCTCGGTCTTGCCCACGCCGGTTGGGCCGAGGAAAAGGAAGGAACCGGTCGGGCGGTTCGGGTCGCTCAGGCCCGAGCGCGAACGGCGGATGGCGTTGGCCACGGCCGAGATCGCTTCATCCTGCCCCACCACGCGGGTGTGCAGCTTGTCTTCCATCACCAGCAGCTTGTCACGCTCGCCCTGCATCAGCTTGGCCACGGGAATGCCGGTGGCGCGCGCCACGACCTCAGCGATCTCTTCGGCGCCGACCTGGGTGCGCAGCAGTTGCGGACCCACACCCGCGCCGCCCTTGGCCTTGCCGGACTCTTTCTCCTGCGCTTCCATGAGCTGCTTTTCCAGCTCCGGCAGCTTGCCGTATTGCAACTCGGCCACCTTGGCCAGGTCGCCCTTGCGGGTCAGGCTCTCGATCTGCTGGCGCAGTTGGTCGATCTCTTCGCGCACCTGGGCGCTGCCCTGGGCCGTGGCCTTTTCGGACTTCCAGATTTCGTCCAGATCGGCGATCTCTTTCTGCAGCTTGGTGATCTCTTCTTCGATCAAGGTCAGCCGTTTCTGCGAAGCCTCGTCCTTTTCTTTCTTCACCGCTTCGCGCTCGATCTGCAGCTGGATCAGCCGGCGGTCGAGCTTGTCCATCACCTCGGGCTTGGAGTCGAGTTCGATCTTGATCTTGGCCGCGGCCTCGTCGATCAGGTCGATCGCCTTGTCGGGCAGGAAACGGTCGGTGATGTAGCGGTGGCTGAGTTCGGCCGCGGCGACGATGGCCGGGTCGGTGATGTCCACGCCGTGGTGCACCTGGTAGCGCTCCTTCAGGCCGCGCAGGATGGCGATGGTCGCCTCCACCGTCGGCTCGCCGACCAGGATTTTCTGGAAGCGGCGCTCCAGCGCGGCGTCTTTTTCGATGTACTTGCGGTATTCGTCCAGCGTGGTCGCGCCCACGCAGTGCAGCTCGCCGCGCGCCAGCGCGGGCTTGAGCATGTTACCGGCGTCCATCGCGCCTTCGGCCTTGCCCGCGCCCACCATGGTGTGCAGCTCGTCGATGAAGACGATGGTCTGGCCCTCGTCCTTGGCCAGTTCGTTCAGCACGGTTTTCAGGCGCTCTTCGAACTCGCCGCGGAACTTGGCACCCGCCAGCAGCGCGGCCATGTCCAGGCTCAGCACGCGCTTGCCCTTGAGCGAATCCGGCACCTCGCCGGCCACGATGCGCTGGGCCAGGCCTTCGACAATCGCGGTCTTGCCCACACCGGGCTCACCGATCAGCACCGGGTTGTTCTTGGTGCGGCGCTGCAGCACCTGGATGGCGCGGCGGATTTCGTCGTCGCGACCGATCACCGGATCGAGCTTGCCCAGGCGGGCGCGCTCGGTCAGGTCCATGGTGTATTTCTTCAGCGCTTCGCGCTGGCCCTCGGCCTCGGGGCTGTCCATCTTCTGGCCGCCGCGCACGGCCGTGATGGCGCTTTCCAGGCTCTTGCGGGTCAGCCCGTTTTCGTTCGCGATGCGGCCGATATCGCCCTTCTGGTCGGCCACGGCGAGCAGGAACAGCTCGCCGGCGATGAACTCGTCACCGCGCTTGATGGCTTCCCTTTCGGTGGCCTGCAACAGCTTGGCCAGATCGGAGCCGACCTGCACCTGCTCCTGTCCCTGCACTTCGGGCAGGCGCTTCACAGCCGCCTCGGCGGCCTTGGCCAGGCCCTGAACGTTCACGCCAGCGCGCTGCAGCAGCGACTGCGGGCCGTCGGCCTGGCGCAGCATGGCCAGCAGCAGGTGGGCCGGATCGATGTAGGCGTTGTCGTTGCCGAGCGCCAGGGTCTGGGCTTCGCTCAGGGCTTCCTGGAACTTGGTGGTGAGTTTGTCGAGTCGCATGAAAGAGCTCTCCGGAAAATTTGATTACCCGGCATTTGGAGCGATTCCCCGGGTTTTCAAGGTAGTTTTTCCAGCTTGCGCCCGCCTGCACCACATCGTCTTGACGCAGATCAGCCGATCCCCGCCCTTTGGGGGCCGTCTGGACCGGCGCCGCTCAACGGCGCCAGTAGGCGTAGGTCCAGGCGGTATTCAGGCCCAGCCGGCGGTACAGCGCGAACGCCGGCCCGTTGTCCGCGACGACCTGGAGAAACACCCGGTGAATCCCGCGGCGCAAGGCCTCTTCGGCCATGGCCTGCAACACCCGCCCGGCCAGGCCCCGGCCCCGGTGCGAGGCGGCGGTGCGCATGCCGTGCACGCTGAGCCAGCCGTGGCCGTAGGCCGCAGCCCCGCAGGCCACCGTCTGCCCGTCTTCGCGCAGGCTGGCAAACAGCGTCCCGGTGGCCCGGCTCAGCGAGCGGGCACGGCTCGCACCGTCCACCGGATCCAGGCCTTCGCCCAGGAACATCGCCATCCAGGCGGCGTCGGGCGTGTCCGCCAGGTCCGCCACCGGCCCGGTCTGCGCCATCAGCAGGTTCTGCACGCGGCCACACTGCGTCAGCGTGGGCTGGGCGCGCGCGAAGCCCCGCGCTTGCAACCCCTGGTGCAGGGCTTCGAAGGCCGGTCCATCAGGCAGGCGGAAGGCCGGCACGAAACCCTGGGCGGCGTAGCGTTCGAGGATGTCGTCGAGCACCGCCGGGTCGGCATTGCCATGGCTCAGGGGGACAGCGCTGCGGGCACGGCCCACCGTGCCGCTGTCCATGGGCAGCAGCCAGCCGGGCAGCGACTCCACGCGCTCGGGCGACACGGCGTCGAGCGTGGCGCGTTCAATGGCTTCGATGTCGGCGTCGGAAAGGATCGTGGGCGCCATGTCAATAAGGGCTGTCAGGCGTTCTGACTCTGAATGCCCCACTTGGCCAGCGCCGCGTCATCGCTGACTCGCGCATCCACCCAACGTGCACCCTCCGGCGTCTGTTCTTTCTTCCAGAACGGCGCCTGGGTCTTGAGGTAGTCCATCAGGAACTCGCAGGCCTGGAAGCTCTCGCCCCGGTGCGCGGAGGTCACGGCGACCAGCACGATCTGGTCCAGCGGCTGCAGCAGGCCGACGCGGTGAATCACGCGCGCGGCGTAGATGTCGAAGCGTTTGAACGCCTCGTCGATCATGGCCTCGATGCTCTTCTCGGTCATGCCCGGGTAGTGCTCCAGCTCCATGGTACTGATGCTCTGGCCATCGTTGCGGTCACGGACCGTGCCAACGAAGGTGCAGATGGCACCCACGCGCTTGTCCTGCTCGCGCAGCCGGGCGACTTCGGTGCTGAGGTCGAAGTCCTGGGTCTGGATGCTGACGCGGGCGTTCATGGTCAGCCTCCGGTCACGGGCGGGAAAAAGGCCACTTCCGCGCCCTCGCTGAGTGCAGCGGCTTCGTCGGTCATGGTCTGGTTGAGCGACACGCGCACCGCCCGGCCACGCGCCAGCGCCTCGGCATAGCCCCCGCCCCGCGCGATCAGTTCGTCGCGCAGGTCGGTCAGCGTGCCAGCCGCCGTGTCCAGCGGCTCGCTGCCGGTGCCGACGGCCTCGCGGATGGAAGCGAAATAGCGCAGTTGAATCTTCACGGGAGAGGCCTTCAGAGCAGCAGGTCGGCAAAAGAAAGATAGGACACCAGATCGCCCCGGGCGATGGTGGTGCCAGCCGGGTTGTCCACCAGGCCGTCGCCCCAGACCGCGGAGGTCAACACGCCCGAACTCTGGTTGGGAAACAGGTCCAGTCCGCCGGCGGCGTTGCGGCGCACGCGCAGGAACTCGCGGCGCTTGTCGGCGCGCGGCAGGTCGAAGTGGGCGGGCAGCTTCACCGGTTGCAGATCCGGCGCCTCGGCACCCTGCAGCCGCAGCAGGAAGGGTCGCACCAGCAGCAGGAAGGTGACGAAGCTGGACACCGGGTTGCCCGGCAGACCGATGAAGTGGCAGGGCAACGCCGCTTCGGCACCAGCTCCCGCATCGCGCCGCACCGTGCCGTACGCGAAAGGCTTGCCCGGCTTCATGGCGATCTGCCACAGGTCGAGGCTGCCCA
>JAHIQV010000312.1 GCA_018903185.1 Gammaproteobacteria bacterium
CCCGGGCGGGGCCATGAGTTACGCCGCTTTTGCCGACGAGGTGGTGGCCGTTCTGGAGAAGGGTTTGGCCGGATGAGACCCAGCATTTCACAGGGATATTGGTTTACTTATTCGTAATTGATTTCGTTTAGTTAAAATCCGTCTGTTTGCCGATCTGCGCAGCCGACACCCCCACAGGAGACTCCCCATGAGCAAAGCCTTCGCCTCCCAGGCCGACCTGGAAGACAAAAAGATCACTTTTGAACAGCTCAGCCCGCACTGCTGGGCCTACACCGCCGAGGGCGACCCGAACTCGGGCGTCATCATCGGTGACGACTTCATCATGGTCAGCGACGCCACCGCTACCCCGGCCATGGCGCGCGACTTGATCAAGCAGATCCGTACCGTTTCCGACAAGCCGATCAAGTACGTGCTGCTCACGCATTACCACGCGGTGCGCGTGCTGGGCGCCAGCGCCTATTTCGCCGAAGGGGCAACCGAGATCATCGCCAGCCAGGGCACGCTGGAACTGATCCGCGAGCGCGGTGCGCAGGACATGCAGAGCGAGATGGAGCGCTTTCCGCGCCTGTTCCGCGGTGCCGATTCCGTGCCAGGACTGACCTGGCCGAGCATGGTGATCGGCGGTGGTGATCCCACCAAGGGCGAAGTGCCCGGCAAGCTGTCCATCAACCTCGGCGGCGTGGTGGTGCAGATCTGGAGCCCCGGCTACGGCCACACCCGCGGCGACACCATCGCCTGGGTGGAAGAAGAAAAAGTGCTGTTCAGCGGCGACCTGGTGGAATACGAAGCCGGCGTCTACACCGGCGACGCCCAGCTCGAAGAGTGGCCCGCCACGCTTGAAGCCCTGCGCGCGCTCCAGGCCGAGTACATCGTGCCCGGCCGCGGCGAAGCCATGAAGGGCAACGCCGACGTGAACAAGGCGCTGGACTACACCAAGCGCTGGGTCACCACCCTGTTCCAGGCCGGCAAGGAAGCCGCCGCCGCCGGCATGGACCTGAAGGCCGCCATGGCCCACACCCGCAAGAGCATGGACCCGGTGTTCGGCCAGGTGTTCATCTACGAACACTGCCTGCCGTTTGATGTGAGCCGCGCCTACGACGAAGCCAGCGGCATCAAGAACCCGCGCATCTGGACCGCCGAGCGCGACATGGACATGTGGAAGTCGCTGCAGGGCTGAGCCGCATACAACGCATGCCAACAAAAAACCCGCCTTGGCGGGTTTTTTTGTTGCGGAGGCCAGTGCAGCGGCGCTGCTACTGGGCTGTGGTCGTGGTGGTTGCCGTCCCGGTGGTGGGTGTGGTGGAGGTCTCCGTTGCCACCGGGCTCGCCGGCGTCACCGTCACCGGCTGTTCCGCCTCGGCCACGCGGCCGGCACTGTCGGTCACGGTCAGGGTGATGGTGTATTCGCCCGGCTCGTCGTAGACGTGATCCACCTGCGCGCCCTGGCCCTTTTCGCCATCGCCGAAGTCCCAGGCGTAGGACGCCACGACCGTGTCCTCGGGCACGTTGGAGACGACCGTGCCCGAGCCGTCCACCGTGAAGCTCTCGCCCGCTTCCGGCGTGGTCGGATCGATGTCGATCACCGGAATGGGCAGGCAGCCGGCCAGTGCCACGGCCAGCAAGCCGGCCAGGAACAGCTTGAAGGTGCGATGGTGTTTCATGGGCTGAACTGGGGTTGGGTGAATGCTTTCAGCGATGCCTGGACGCTATTGGGTTCCCGATGCGTTCCGCTTGTCAAGTGGGTGGATCGCCGGGCCTGTGCGCTGTTTGGCGGCGGTGTCTGCCTTGGCTCGCTGCTACCATGCGGCAGCTTCACATTCCCGAGTTCTCACGATGACGCAGGCACCCTGTCCGTTCCAGTCTGTTGGTGCCCGCTCTGCAGCCTGCGCCGTGGCGGTGTGTCTGACCCTGGCGGGGTTCCTGTCGGGCTGTGCATCGAAGGGTCCGCCGCCTGCCTTCGAGGCTGACGTGGTCGATCCGACCGCGCTGTCCGCGCCGCTGTCGGACAGCGCCGCGCTGCAGCGGGCGGCTCAACGGCTGCTGAAAACCCCCTCGACCCAACCCGGTTGGACGGTGTTTCCCATGCCCGGCAAAACCTTCTCTCCGTTTGAGCCGGTGCACCACGCGGGCCGGGAGGCGCTGCGCGTGCAGGCGAGCAGCTCCGTGAGCGTCCTGCGCCAGCGCATGGAGCCGGCCCTGCCCTCGGTGGGTCGCCTGTCGTTCGCCTGGACGGCCGATGCTTTGCCGATCACCGTGGATGCGGAGCATGGGAGGCGGGACGATGCGGCGGTTCGGGTGTTGCTCAGCTTTGATGGCGACCGCAGCCAACTTTCGCCGCGCGTGCACCGCTTGTCGGAGATGAGCCGCCTGCTCACCGGTGAGGACTTGCCTTACGCCACGCTCGTGTACGTGTGGAGCGATGCGCATCCCCCGGGCACGGTGCTGAAGAACTCGCGCACCGACCGCGTGCGCAAGCTGGTGCTCGACTCCGGCCGCCAGCACCTGGGACAGTGGAGGGATCACGAACGCGATGTGCGGGCCGATTTTGTCCACGTGTTTGGCGAGGAACCCGGGCCGTTGCTGTCGGTGGGGCTGATGACCGACACCGACAACACCCACAGCCGGGCGCAGGCCTGGTATGGCGCGCTGCGGTTGCAGTCGGCCGCCCCCTGAGTGCCTGGCCCTGGTCAGGCGCGCGCGTATGCACCCCTCTTTCGTCCCCCGATCGCCATGAACCACAGCGCCACCGACTGGGGCATCGTCGCCGTCTTTGCCACGGTCTACCTGGGCATGTTCCTGGGCGGCCTGCCGCGCCTGAAGCTGGACCGCTCGGGCGTGGCCCTGCTGGGCGCCATCGCGGTGATCGCGCTCACCGGTCTGCCGGTGGAAGACGCGGCGCGCGCGGTGGACCTGCCCACCATCGTGCTGCTGTTCGCCTTCATGGTGGTGTCGGCCCAGATGCGGCTGGGCGGCTTCTACACCGAAGTGACGCGCCGCGTGGGTGCCATGCCGCTGTCGCGCGCCGGGCTGCTGGCGGCGCTGATCTTTGTGGCGGGCGCGCTCTCGGCCATCTTCTCGAACGACATCGTCTGCCTGGCCATGGCACCGGTGGTGGCGCGGCTGTGCCTGCAGCGCGGGTTGAACCCGCTGCCCTTTCTGGTCGGGCTGGCCTGCGCGGCCAACATCGGCTCGGCCGCCACGCTGATCGGCAACCCGCAGAACATGCTGATCGGTTCGGTGCTGCAACTGCCCTTCGGCGGTTATGTGCGGCAGGCGCTGCCGCCGGTGTTGATCAGCCTGGGGCTGTTGTGGTTGTGGCTCGCTTTTGGCCCAGGCGCCAGGGCAGGCGCGGCCGAACTGACCCGCCCGCTCGGCGTGGACGTGCCGCAGGATGACGCGCCCCCGTTTGACCGCTGGCAGACGGCCAAAGGGCTGGCCGTGGCCACCGCGCTGATGGGCATCTTTCTCTTCACCGACTGGCCACGCGATGTGGCCGCGCTGGTGGGCGCGGGCGTGCTGCTGCTCAGCCGCCGGCTGCATTCGGCGCACGTGATGGGCTTCGTGGACTGGCAGTTGCTGCTGCTGTTCATCGGCCTGTTTGTGGTGAACCACGCGTTCGAGACCACGGGCCTGGCGGCCGAGGCCGTGGCCTGGCTGGCGGCGCAGGGCCTGCACCTCACCGACCCCGATGCCCTGCTGGTGCTGGGCGTGGCCTTGTCCAACCTGGTGTCCAACGTGCCGGCCGTGATGCTGCTGCTGCCGCACCTGGGCGCCAGCGCCAGCGAGGCGGGCGTGATGCTGGCGCTGGTGAGCACTTTCGCGGGCAACCTGCTGCTGGTGGGCTCGATCGCCAACCTGATCGTGGCCGATCTGGCCGCGAAGCAGGGCATCACCCTTCACTGGAAGCAGCACGCGCAGACCGGCATCCCGGTGACGCTGGTCACGCTGGCGGTGGTGTGGGGCTGGATGCGCTGGGCAGGGTGACTGCGGGATGGACACGGTCCCCCATGGGACCTTGTCCCGCGTGGCTTCTGCGGATGGGCTGTCTCGCCATCGGTAGGGTGCGGATTTTCATCGACGCTGCACGAGTGCCGTTCAGTGCGGTTCCGTCAACGCGCGCAAGTCGTCTTCGTAGGACTGCAGCGTCTGCACCGCGCGGGCGCGCTGTGCGGGCGTGGTGCTGTTGTGCAGGGTGGCGAACTGGGCGCAGCCGCTCTGCACCAGTTGCTGGCTGTAGGCGTGGTAACCCGTCGTGGGCGAGGTGGTGATGCGGGCCATGAGTTCACGCACCGACTGGGCGGCCTTCGACGGATTGGCCTGGGCCTGGCGCACGGTCTGCAGCTGGTCGGCCTGCCGGCGCTCGCGCTCGGCCTGGGTGCGCAGCGGGTCCCAGGGGGAGCGTTGCAGCTGCTCGCGCACCAGCGATTGCTGGGCCGGGGTCAAGGGGCCATACAGGCGTTCATAGCGTTCGATGGCACGTTCCAGACGGCGGTCCAGCCGCTGCTCGGGGCTGCCCTGCAAAAAGTCTTTCTCGAAGGTCTGGTTGCTCTTGCGGTGGTGGCGCTCCAGGTGTTCGAGCTGGGCCGGGCTGAGCTGCAGCGCCAGCCGGGCCAGGGGCTCGACGCTGCGCTCCAGCACGGTGTTGAAGCGCGCGCGCACGGTGTCGAACTCGCCACAGGCCTGGCTCGCGTCGAGGTCCTGCGGGGCCATGCGCTGCCAGCGGCGCAGCAGATCGGCGTAGGCGGGCAGCTCGCTGCTGCGGTGCCACTGGAACAGTCCGTCGATGTCTTCGCGCACGCGGGCCGACTGGCTGTTGTCGAAATCCACGTGGCTGTCGAGCCACCAGTAGGTGAGGTTGGGGCCCTGGCTGTAACCCAGGCGCAGCGTGCTGCAGGCGGCCAGGCCGATCACCAGGGTCAGAGCCACCGCCAGCCGACCGACCCGCACGGCGATAATGCCCGGCTGACAAGCGCCCGCCAGCAGGCTGCGCAATCTTTCCCCAGCAGAGGTGTTCATGTCGTTCCCAGTGGATGTGGTGGTGATGGCGGCCGGCAAAGGCACGCGCATGAAGAGCCAGTTGCCCAAAGTGTTGCACCGATTGGGCGGGCGTGCACTGGCCCAGCACGTGATCGACACGGCGGCGCGGCTATCGGCGCGTTCGGTGGTGGTGATCACCGGCCACGGCGCCGGGCAGGTCGAGGCCGGTCTGCAAGCGCCGGCGGGCGCCACGCAGCTGAAATACGTGCGCCAGGAGCCACAGCTCGGCACCGGCCACGCGGTGCAGCAGGCCGCCCCCGCGTTGCCGGACGACGGCGTGACGCTGGTGCTGTCGGGCGACGTGCCGCTGACCCGGTCCGAGACCTTGCAGGCGCTGCTCGACCTGTGCGCGGGCGAGCGGATGGCCTTGCTCACGCTGGACATGCCCGACCCCACCGGCTATGGCCGCATCGTGCGATCGGCCGACGGCTCGGTGCAGGCCATCGTGGAGCACAAGGACGCCAGCGAAGCCCAGCGCGCCATCACCGAGATCTACAGCGGCATCATGGCCGTGCCGACGCGGCTGCTCAAAGGCTGGCTGGCGCGGCTGGACAACCAGAACGCCCAGGGCGAGTACTACCTGACCGACGTGGTGAAGTTCGCCGTGGGCGATGGCCAGGGCGTGCAGGCGCACCGCATCACCGACGCGGTGCAGGTGGCGGGCGTGAACAGCCCGCTGCAACTGGCCGAACTGGAGCGCGCCCACCAGGGGCGGGTGGCCGAGGCGCTGATGGAGCAGGGCGTGCGCCTGGCCGACCCGGCACGGCTGGACGTGCGTGGCGCGCTGGTGTGCGGTCAGGATGTGGAGATCGACGTCAACTGCGTTTTCGATGGCCAGGTCTCGCTCGGTCACGGCGTGCGCATCGGGGCGAACTGCGTGATCGCCAACGCGGTGATCGAAGCCGGTGCGGTGATCCATCCCTTCACCCACATCGACGGCGAGAAGCTCGGTGTGCGCGTGGGGCCGGGTTCGCTGATCGGGCCGTTTGCGCGCCTGCGCCCGGGTGCGCAACTCGGCGCCGAGGTGCACATCGGCAACTTTGTCGAGGTGAAGAACAGCACCCTCGCCGCAGGCGCCAAGGCCAACCACCTGGCTTACCTGGGCGACGCCACGGTGGGCG
>JAHIQV010000313.1 GCA_018903185.1 Gammaproteobacteria bacterium
CACGTCGCCTGCCACCCAGTAGGTGCCGGCCAGCGGGAAGTTCCACTTGAACACGCCGCCGTCGGCCGATTCACTGCGGCCATAGCCGGCGGTGATCAGGGGGATCTTGTCGTTCGGGGCCTTCTCGGTCAGCGCGAAGGTGATGCCGGTGGACAGCGGCTGGAACACCGTGGCGCCCTTGCCTTTCAGACGCTCGTAGCACTCCACGCCGCGGTCGGTGGCGTAGCCGGTTTCGCACTCTTCGTACGACAGCTTCACGCCGTTGACGCCGCCGCGGGCGTTCACCAGCTTGAGGTAGTCCACATAGCCGTTGGCGAAGGGCACGCCGTTGGGCGCGTAGGCACCGGTGCGGTACACCAGCACCGGGAAAAACTGCTCTTTGGCCTGGGCCATGGCAGCGGTGGAGACCAGCGCACCCGAGAGGGCGGCACAGGCCATGGACACAGAGAGAGCAAGGTTACGCAGCTTCATTTCGTTTGTCTCCTAAGGAAAAACCAACACACAAAAAACCAACCCGAGGGCCTGTCAGTTCACTCCGCCCGCAGCGCGGGCGCATCGGGCTTTTCCCCATCGGGATTCACCCTGACACACCGCCCACCACGACCGTGCGGACATCAGTGCGGGAAAGGCCACAACCGCAACTTCTGTTTGCCGATACTCCAGAGCTTGGCCAGACCGTGGGGTTCCACGATCAGGAACCAGACGATCAGCGCGCCGAAGACCATGAACTCCGTGTGCGAGATACCGGCGGTGGAAATCTCCACGCCGAACAGCGCGCCCAGGGCGGGCAGGAACTGATTCAGGAAGATGGGCAGCACCACAATGAAGGCTGCGCCGAAGAAGCTGCCCATGATGGAACCCATGCCACCGATGATCACCATGAACAGCAGCTGGAACGAGCGGTCGATGGAGAACGCGGCAGGCTCCCACGAACTCAGGTGCACAAAACCCCAGAGGCCTCCGGCCACGCCGATGATGAAAGAGCTGACGGCGAACGCGCTGAGCTTGGCGTACATCGGGCGAATGCCGATCACCGCGGCGGCCACGTCCATGTCGCGGATCGCCATCCACTCGCGACCGATGGCCGAGCGCACCAGGTTTTTCGCCAGCAGGCCGAACACCACCAGGAAGGCCAGGCAGAAGATGTATTTCTGCAAGGGCGTCTGGATCGAGAAGCCAAATACCTGCAGGTTGGACACCGAGACCGAGCCCGATGCGTTGTTGTTGGTGAACCAGCCGATGCGCAGGAAGGCCCAGTCGCAGAAGAACTGCGCCGCCAGCGTGGCCACCGCCAGGTAGAGGCCTTTCACCCGCAAGCTGGGGATGCCGAAGAACATGCCCACCAGCGTAGCGAAGAAGCCGCCCGAGAGCAGGGCGATGATCAGCGGCATGCCCTCGATGCGGATGTAGGTGTTGTAGGCCATGTAGGCGCCCACCGCCATGAAGGCGCCCGAGCCCAGCGAGATCTGCCCGCAATAGCCCACCAGGATGTTCACGCCCAGCGCGGCCAGCGCCAGGATCAGGAACGGGATCAGGATGGCTCGGAACATGTATTCGTCGGCCAGCAGCGGCACGCCGACGAAGGCGAACGCGATCAGGGCGAGGATGGCCCAGCGGTCCTGCGCGATCGGGAAGATCTGCTGGTCGGTGCGGTAGGAGGTCTTGAATTGACCGTTTTCACGATAGAACATGTTTTTCTTCCTTACACGCGGTCAATGATCTTTTCACCAAAGAGGCCCTGCGGCCGGAACAGCAGGAACACCAGCGCCAGCACATACGCAAACCAGATCTCGATGCCGCCACCCACATAGGGTCCGAGGTAGACCTCGGAGAGCTTCTCGCCCACACCGATGATCAGGCCGCCGATGATGGCGCCGGGCACCGAAGTCAGGCCGCCCAGGATGATCACGGGCAGCGCCCGCAGGGCCACGGTGGTGAGCGAAAACTGCACGCCCATCTTGGAGCCCCAGATGATCCCGGCCACCAGGGCCGTGATACCGGCCACGAACCAGACGATGACCCAGATGCGGTTGAGCGGGATGCCGATGGACTGCGCCGCCTGGTGGTCGTCGGCCACGGCGCGCAGCGCGCGGCCGGTGCTGGTCTTCTGGAAGAACAGCGACAGCACCACCACCAGCAAGGCCGCCACGCAGGCCGCATACACGTCTTCCAGGTTCACCAGCACGCCGCCTTCGAACATGCCTTCAA
>JAHIQV010000314.1 GCA_018903185.1 Gammaproteobacteria bacterium
GCTGCGAAATCAACTGCGGCGGCCAGGCCGACATCGCGATCATCGTCCAGCACACCAAGCCGCCGAAGATCAACCACGATCTGGTTGCCAACGTGTGTGAGCGTCCCTCAGTTGTGGCGCGCTGCCCGGTGGCTGCGATCCGCCCGGCCCTGGTCAACGGCAAGCCCTCGCTGGAGGTGGACGAGAAGAAATGCATCTGCTGCGGCGCCTGCTTCCCGCCCTGCCCGCCGATGCAGATCAACGACCCGGAGCACTCCAAGTTCGCGATCTGGGTCGGCGGCAAGAACTCGAACGCGCGCGGCAAGCCCACCTTCATGAAGATGGTCGCCTCGGGCATTCCGAACAACCCGCCGCGCTGGCCCGAAGTGTCGGAGATCGTCAAGAAGATCCTCTACACCTACAAGGCCGATGCCCGTCCCTGGGAGCGCCTGTCGGACTGGGTGGAGCGCATCGGCTGGCCGAACTTCTTCGAGAAGTGCGAGCTGCCGTTCACCAAGTACCTGATCGACGACTGGCGCGGTTCGCGATCCAGCCTGAACGCATCGACCCACATCCGTTTCTGATCAACGCCCGCGGACCCAGCACATGAAATTCGGACTACTCGTCAGCGAGGGGCCCTACACCCACCAGGCCTCCGACAGCGCCTACCAGTTCTGCGTGGCAGCGATCGCGAAGGGGCACGAGATCCAGCGCGTCTTTTTCTACCACGACGGTGTCAACAACGCCACGCGGCTGACCGAGCCGCCGCAGGACGACCGCCACATCGTCAACCGCTGGTCGTCGCTGAAGGCCGAGCACAACGTCGACCTCGTGGTCTGCGTGGCCGCCGCGCTGCGCCGCGGCATCAAGGACGAGGTGCTGGCCCCGGGCTTTCGCATCTCGGGTCTGGGCCAGCTGGTGGACAGCGGCATCAAGGCCGACCGCCTCGTGACGTTCGGCGATTGATCGGAAAGCACGATGAAAAAATTCATGTTCGTCAACCGCAAGGCCCCCTACGGCACGATCTACGCGCTGGAGAGCCTGGAGGTGGTGCTGATCACCGCCACGCTCGACCAGGACGTCAGCCTGGTGTTCATGGACGACGGCGTCTACGAGCTGGTCAAGGGCCAGCAGACCAAGGACATCGGCATCAAGAACTTCTCGCCCAGCTACCGCGCGCTGGAAGGCTACGACGTGGAGAAGCTCTACGTGGACCAGGCCTCGCTGGCGCAGCGCGGCCTGAGCGAGACCGACCTGCTGGTGCCGGTCGAGGTGCTGGACACCGCGCAGATGGCCGAGCTGATGGCGCAGCAGGACGTGGTCCTGAGTTTTTGAGGAGAACCCCATGCTGCACATCGTCAACAAATCCCCCCACCAGACCGGCTCGCTGGCGAGCTGCCTGCGCATGGCCCTGCCCGGCCACGCCGTGCTGCTGATCGAAGACGGCGTCTACGCCGCCACCGCCGGCAGCCCGCTGGAGGCCAGCCTGCGCGAGGCCGGTTCACAGGTCAGGTTCTACGCACTCAAGCCCGACATGGACGCGCGCGGCATGGCCTCGCGGGCCCTGGACGGCG
Source organism: Gammaproteobacteria bacterium (assembly GCA_018903185.1). Lineage (GTDB taxonomy): Bacteria > Pseudomonadota > Gammaproteobacteria > Burkholderiales > Burkholderiaceae_C > Hydrogenophaga. The sequence continues at coordinate 1,554 of JAHIQV010000314.1, forward strand.
TGACGCTGGTGGACTACGGCGGCTTCGTGGACCTGGTGGCCGAACACAGCGCTTCGAACAGCTGGCTCTGAGCCCTGAATCCACCGCATTTTCATTCCGACAACCTGAGGACATCACCATGAGCATCGCAATCAATGGCGCCACTTACGAGACCGACGAAGAGGGCTACCTGATCAACCTGGCCGACTGGAACAAGGAGATCGCCGAGCACATCGCCGAGGAAGAGAAGGTCCCGCTGACCGACAACCACTGGGAAGTCATCAACTTCCTGCGCGAGTACTACAACGAGTACCAGATCGCACCGGCCGTGCGCGTGCTGACCAAGGCCATCGGCAAGCAGTTCGGCGAGGAAAAGGGCAACAGCAAGTACCTGTACGACCTGTTCCCCTATGGCCCCGCCAAGCAGGCCTGCAAGATCGCCGGCCTGCCCAAGCCCACCGGCTGCGTCTGAAGCTGAGGCATCCGCCCGGCCTGCCGGGTTGACCTGACTTCCTGACCCCTTCGCCACCCCGACCCAGGTCCATGTGATGAGCGCTCTCTCGATCTTCTTCGCTGCGCTGTTCTACCTGGCCACCGCCATTTTCGTGGTCGGTGTGGCGTTGAAGATCCGGCAGTACGCGGTCACGCCCGCGCCGCTGAAGATCGCCCTCACGCCCGCACCGCTCACGACCACCGGCGTGGGCTGGCGCCTGACGCGTGAGGTGGTTTTTTTCGAGAGCCTGTTTCGCTCCAGCAAATGGACCTGGTTGTTCGGCTGGATGTTCCACGCCGCGCTGCTGCTGGTGGTGCTGCGCCATGTGCGCTATTTCCAGGAACCGGTCTGGCTGCCCATTGCCTTGGTCCAGCCCTTTGGCACCTACGCGGGTTTTGCCATGGTGGCCGGCCTGGCCGGCCTGTGGGCGCGGCGCTTCCTGGTGGACCGCGTGCGCTACATCTCCACCCCCTCGGACCACCTGATGCTGGCGCTGCTGATCGCCATCGGCCTCACCGGCCTGGCCATGCGCTTCGTCGCGCACACCGACATCATCGCGGTCAAGGTGTTCATGCTGGGCCTGATGCGCCTGAGCGTGCAGCCGCTGCCCGCCGACCCGGTGCTGCTGGTGCACCTGTCGCTGGTGGCCCTGCTGATGATCATCTTCCCCATCAGCAAGCTGCTGCACGCGCCCGGCCTGTTCTTCAGCCCGACGCGCAACATGACCGACAACCCGCGCGAAGCCCGCCACCTGGCCACCTGGGCTGCGGCCCTGGACAAATAAACGGAGCACCCATCCGCCATGGCCACCGCCGCATTCACCACCCCCAAGCTGAAGGAATACCCGGTCATCCCGCTGGTGCAGCTGGGTGCCACGTCGCACCTCAAGCCCTTCGTGGCCTCGGAGGCGATCCAGAAGAACCTGGGCTTTCCGGGTGAGCTGGTCGAAGACTGGCAAGCCAAAGCCATCGACAAGATGGGCGAGCTGCTGGGCAAGTACCGCTCGCTGCGCGTCTACATGGACGCCTGCGTGCACTGCGGTGCCTGCTCCGACAAATGCCACTACTTCCTCGGCACCGAAGACCCGAAGAACATGCCGGTGGCACGCCAGGACCTGATGCGACAGGTCTACCGCCGCTACTTCACCTTTGCCGGCAAACACTTCCCCAAACTGGTCGGCGCCAAGGACCTGACCCGCGAGGTGCTGGACGACTGGTACAGCTACTACCACCAGTGCTCCGAATGCCGACGCTGCTCGGTGTTCTGCCCCTACGGCATCGACACCGCCGAAGTCACCATGGCCGCGCGCGAGATCATGGACTCGATCGGCATGGGCCAGAAGTACGCCAACGAAATCATCGGCAAGGTGCACCGCATCGGCAACAACCTGGGCATCCCCGGGCCGGCACTGGAAGACACCCTGCTGGGGCTGGAAGAAGACACCAAGGACGAGACCGGCCTGGACGTGCGTTTCCCGCTCGACGTCAAGGGCGCCGAGGTGCTGCTGATCACGCCGTCGGCCGACTTCTTCAGCGAGCCACACGTGGACAGCCTGATCGGCTACGCCAAGGTGTTCCACGCCGCGGGCGTCAGCTGGACGCTCTCCAGCATGGCCAGCGAGGCGGGCAACTTCGGCATGTTCATCGGCAACTACGAGCAGCTGCGCAAGATCGCGCTGCGCATCCGCGAAGCCGCGCTGGAACTGGGCGTCAAACGCATCGTGGTCGGTGAGTGCGGCCACGCCTGGCGCGTGGCGTACAGCTTCTGGAACACGCTGGTGGGCATCGGCGCCGGCGGCAAGGACCCGTTTGCCATCGAGCTGCAGAACCAGCTCGACCACCGCTACAAGCAGCCCATGCACATCTGCGAGTTCACGCACGACCTGATCGTGCGCGGTGCGCTGCGGTTCGACAAAGAGAAGAACGACAACCGCATCATCACGTTCCACGACTCGTGCAACGTGGCGCGCGCCTCGCGCATGGGCGATTTCGCCGGCGGCCAGTTCACCATCCCGCGCGACATCATCAAGGCGGTGGCCAACCACTTCCACGACATGGCGCCCGAAACCATCCATGAAAGCACCTTCTGCTGCGGCGGCGGCGGCGGCCTGCTGACCGACGACCTGCTGGAGCTGCGCGTCAAGGGCGCCTTGCCGCGCATGGAAGCGCTGAAGAACGTGGTGGACGAACACGGCGTGAACTTCATGGCCACC
>JAHIQV010000315.1 GCA_018903185.1 Gammaproteobacteria bacterium
AGCTGCTTCACGCGCGACGGCAACGTGGCGCGCGAGTTCGCGCGGCGCATCCAGGTGGGCATGGTCGGCATCAACGTGCCGATCCCGGTGCCGATGGCCTGGCAGGGCTTCGGTGGCTGGAAGAAGAGCCTGTTCGGTGACATGCACGCCTATGGCGAAGAGGGCGTGCGCTTCTACACCAAACAGAAGTCGATCATGCAGCGCTGGCCGGAGAGCATCGGCAAAGGCGCCGAGTTCGTGATGCCGACCGCTAAATAAGTTACCCCCTGCGCCGCCTTCGGCGTCACCCCCCAGGGGGCGCCACTGGCGGCCCGGCGGAGCCGGTTCCGCGGTGGCTCTGGGTGGGGCACTTCGGCCTCGTTGCTCTTTTTGGGCGGCGAGGCTTTTTGTTTTCTGCACCTCGCGGGTCGATGGCGTGGCGCGTCCGACTCCGCGAATGTCCCCCGGGCCGTGCCGGCCCTCCTCCTTGACTTCGCTGCGTCAGACACACCACGCCATCGACGGGCGAACGGACGGATTTCCAGAATGTGGATAGCCAACCCCTCGGCCCGGCGAAATGGGGCGTTCTGCATAGCGAAGTAAAGGAGATGGATCGGGCGTAGCCCGATCCGGGGGACATGAGCGGCGCAGAGCGCCCCATTGCGCCGGGCCAGCGAGAGCCAACACAGGCCAACCGCCTCCCCACAACAGGGTTGTCGACGCAAGGCACTGGGATTTCATGGGGTTACTGGGTAGAGTGGATAGCCAGTCGGCATGAAGGAGGCCCACCATGTACACAGCCGCCACCACGCGCTACGACAGCATGCCCTACCGCCTGTGCGGCCGCAGCGGGCTGCGCCTGCCCGCCCTCTCGCTCGGTCTGTGGCACAACTTCGGCGACAGCTCGCACCTGGAAACCCAGCGCGCCATGCTGCGCACCGCCTTTGATCTGGGCATCACCCACTTCGACCTCGCCAACAACTACGGCCCGCCCGCCGGCAGCGCCGAGACCAATTTCGGTGAACACCTGCGGCACGATTTCCGGCCCTACCGCGACGAACTGCTGATATCCACCAAGGCCGGCTGGGACATGTGGCGCGGGCCCTATGGGCAGGGCGGCGGTTCGCGCAAGTACCTGCTCGCCAGCCTCGACCAGAGCCTCAAGCGCATGGGTCTGGACTACGTCGACATCTTCTATTCGCACCGCTACGACCCGGACACGCCGCTCGAAGAAACCATGGGCGCGCTGGCCACCGCCGTGCAGCAGGGCAAGGCGCTTTACGTGGGCATCTCCAGCTACTCGGCCGGCAAGACCCGCGAGGCCGCGGCGATCCTGCGGCAGATGGGCGTGCCTTTGCTGATCCACCAGCCGTCCTACAGCCTGCTCAACCGCTGGATCGAGGGCGAGCTGCTCGACACCCTGCAGGACGAGGGCGTGGGCTGCATCGCCTTCAGCCCGCTGGCCCAGGGCCTGCTGACCAGCAAGTACCTCGGCGGCATTCCCGAGGGCGCGCGCATCAACCAGCCGGGCGGCGGCTCCTTCAAGATGGAGCACCTGAGCGAGCAGAACCTGAACCACGTGCGGGCGCTCAATGAGATCGCTTTCAACCGGGGCCAGAGCCTGGCGCAGATGGCGGTGGCCTGGGTGTTGCGCCAGCCCGGCATGACCTCGGCGGTCATCGGCGCCAGCCGCCTGGAGCAGATCGTGGAGCTGGCGGGGGCACTGGACAACCTGGCTTTCAGCCCCGAGGAACTGACCGCGATCGACCAGCACGCGGTGGAGGGCGGCATCAACCTCTGGAAGAAGCCGTCGACCGATCAGAGGCCGTAGATCGGCTCACCCCCGCCGCGCTGCGCGCGACCCCCTTCAAGGGGGCTGAGGACCGCGGCTCCGAGCCTGCCTGCGCAGGCTTGGACGGGACGAAGAGTCAGCGGCTCTGACGCTGACGCGGCCTGCAAGGCACGCTGGAGGCCCGGCAAAGCCGGTTCCTCGGCGTCCTGGGTGGGCACCCGCGCTTTAGCTCAGCACCACGCTGGACAAACGCCGGCGGTAGGTGGCCACGGTCGGGTCTTCCGGTGGCACCTGGCCTTCGGCCACCTTGGGCTTGGGCGGCTCGATGATGTCCAGGATGGCGATGAAGGTCTTGCGCGCCAGCTCTTCGTTCCAGGCCTTGTCGCGCATCAGGATTTCCAGCAGCTCGTCCATGGCCGGCACGAACTGGTTGTGCGCCATCAGCAGCTGGGCCAGCGCGAAGCGGCTGTCGAAGTCGCGCTTGTTGGTGGCGATCTTGGCCTGCAGCTCGGCGGCACGGGCCTCGGGGTCGGCCACGCCGTCCTGCGCGTCGCGCGCTTTCATCCAGCGGTTGAGCGAGTCGAGCCGGCGCACGGCCACGGCCTTGGCGATCACCGGGGCGAAGGCCACCTTGGCGTCGTCGTCGCGTTCCAGCTCCAGCAGCAGCTTCACGAGGTCGAAGCGGGCGTCGTCGTTTTCCGGGTCGGTCTGCACGGCGTGCTGCAGTTTGTCCAGAGCGCCTTCCACGTCACCGTCGGCCAGCGCGTCCAGCGCTTCGGCCTCTTCGGCGGCAGCTTCCACTTCTTCGGCAGCGGGCAGGTGCTTGTCGAGGAATTCCTTGATCTGGCCTTCGGGCAAGGCGCCCATGAAACCGTCGACCGGCTGGCCGTTCATGAGCAGCACGCAGGTGGGGATGCTGCGGATGCCGAAGGCCTGGGCGAGCTGCTGCTCCTGGTCGGAATCGATCTTCACCAGCTTGAAGCGCCCGGCGTAGTCGGTCTCGATCTTCTCCAGCAGCGGGCCGATGACCTTGCAGGGGCCGCACCAGGGCGCCCAGAAATCGACCAGCACGGGCGTTTGCATCGAGGCTTCGATGACTTCGGTTTCAAAGTTGGCGACGGTGACGTTGATCATGGGAAAGGCTCTGGAAATGGGCGCACATCGCCGACGGCGGGGCGCGAAACGTAAAATCGACACTTTACCGGAGAGGGGCCGATTCCCCGAACCGGTCCCCCACGCCGGCCCTCCGGGCGCCCGGCAGAAAGCCCTCCATGAGTTCCATCCAGGTGGGCGTGGTCATGGGTTCCAGCAGCGACTGGGACACCATGCAGCACGCCGTGCAGATCCTCAAAGACTTCGGCATTCCGCACGAGGCGCGCGTGGTCTCGGCGCATCGCATGCCCGACGACATGTTCGCCTACGCCGAGGCCGCCGTCGGCCGCGGCCTGAAGGCGATCATCGCCGGTGCCGGTGGCGCGGCGCACCTGCCCGGCATGATCGCGGCCAAGACCGTCGTACCGGTGCTGGGCGTGCCGGTGATGTCGAAAGCGCTGTCGGGGGTCGATTCGCTGCATTCCATCGTTCAGATGCCCAAGGGCGTGCCGGTGGCCACGTTCGCCATCGGCCAGGCAGGTGCGGCGAACGCGGCGCTGTTTGCCGTGGCCTTGCTGGCCAACGAAGACCCGGCGCTGCGCGAGAAGCTGGAAGTTTTCCGCGCTGCGCAGACGGAAGCCGCACGCAACATGACCCTGTCCACTGAATGAATCACCCCTCCCGCGCTTCGCGCGACCCCCTCAAGGGGGCAACACCAGCGGCCCGGCGAAGCCGGTTCCGCGGTGTTTGCTGGACCAACCCCCTGCTCGCGTGACGCAGCTGTTACCTGGAACTATCTTCATGAGTCTCAAGCCTTTGCTTCCCGGCGCCCTGTCGGACCGCGGCCAGCAGATGACCCTGGGCGTCATGGGCGGTGGCCAGCT
>JAHIQV010000316.1 GCA_018903185.1 Gammaproteobacteria bacterium
CCGTTCTGACGGACCCGCCAGAACGGTGGTGACGCTGCCTTTCGTCAGAACTTGTAGCCGACCCCGACGGTGACGCCCTTGAGGGTGGTGTCGTCCTTGTCGTGGTAGGTCATGTAGTCGGCGTTGAGCGAGAGGGCGGGGGTGAGCTGGTAGCTTGCACCGAGGCCGTAGGCCACGGAGGTGGCGCTGTCGGTCTCATTGCCGACGGAGAGCTTGGTGCGTGCCGCACCCAGGCGACCGAAGAGCTCCAGCCCTTCAACCACTTCGATCTTGGGCTTGACGAAGACACCGACCATGTTGTCGACCTCGGCCTTGACACCGGAATTGATGCCGTTCACTTTCACGGACGAGTCCTGTGCGCTGAGACCGAGCATGCCCTCGACGGCCAGGTTGCTGTTCAGTTCATAGCCGATGATGCCGCGCACGTTGGACGGTTTGGAGGAGAAATCGAGGCCACCGACACGGCTTTCCAGCTTCAGCGGCGTGTAGCCGACTTCGCCGTACAGGCCCTCGGCTTGAACAGAAGCGGAGGCAGCGGCGAGCGTGGCCACGGCGAACAAAGGAATCAGACGTTTCATGAACACTCCTTGAGAGTCGTTAGGGCAGGCCAGTCTAGGGACAAACCCGCATGAAAACGCCGTGTGTGTGGAAGCGTTACCCGCTTTACACGAGCGATGCAGTCGCAACGGGCGCTCGGTTCACCGTCGCGGGTCGTGGGTGGGCATGTGCGCACCCACGTGCACTTCCCCGCGCGCCTCGGCGAGCTCGACCTGGCGCTGCCGTTCGGCCAGCTGGGCTTTCTGTTCGGGGCTGCGCTGGTCGTGGCAGTGCGCGCAGCTCACGCCTTTGACGTACAGCGGCGAGGCTTTGTCCTGTTCGCCCAGCGGCCAGCGGCAGGAGCGACACAGTTCATGGGGGCCGGGCTGCAGGCCGTGACCCACGCTCACCCGTTCGTCAAACACAAAACACGCACCCTCCCAGGTGCTCTGCTCGGGTGGAACTTCTTCCAGGTATTTGAGGATGCCGCCTTCGAGGTGGTAGACCTCATCAAACCCGTGCTTCTTCATCAGCGCGGTGGACTTCTCGCAACGGATACCGCCGGTGCAGAACATCGCGATTTTGGGTTTCCTGTCGCCCTGCAAACCGGGCTGGGCATCAAGCCAGGCGGGCAGTTCGGTGAAGGTCCTGATGTTCGGGTTGATGGCGCCCTGGAACGTGCCGATGGCGACCTCGTAATCGTTGCGGGTGTCGATGAGCACCACGTCCGGGTCGGCCACCAGGGCGTTCCAGTCCTGGGGTTTGACGTACTGGCCCACGGTCTTGTTCGGGTCCAGCCCGGGCACGCGCAAGGTGACGATTTCCTTTTTCAGGCGCACCTTCATGCGCAGGAAAGGCGGCTTGTGGGCCCAGGCCTCCTTGTGTTGCAGCGTGGCCAGGCGGGGATCGGCCCGCAGGTGCGCCAGCACCGCACGCACGCCCGTCTCCAGGCCGGCGATGGTACCGTTGATGCCTTCGCTCGCCAGCAGCAGCGTGCCCTTGACCTGGTGCGCATCGCAACAGGCTTGCAGCGGTTCGCGCAGCGCCTCGACATCGGGCAGGTCCACGAACTTGTAGAGGGCGGCGGTGAGGTAGCGCGGGACAGATTCCATGGGCGGAATTATCCCCTCGCACCCCGGTACGCGCTGGCCCGCCCTACAGCGCCTCGATGCGCGAAAGGTCGGGTCGCTCCAGCCACTGGGCAAATTCGTCGGCGAGTTGCGCGGCGGCGGCGGTGGCACCGCTCCAGACGCGCTTGCGGCTGGTGATGTCCTGGCCGTAGTGCGTGAAGTCGCCGCGGTCGGGCAGTTTGCCGTTGGGCAGTGTCTTGACCCAGGCCGGGTCGGGCGCGATCACCAGCATGTGGTCCAGCGCGGGGCTGGACCGGTGGCGGCGCTTCCAGGATTTGTCGAGCCAGCCGGGCACCACCAACTGCTGGAAATGCGGGTAGAGCACCAGAGGGGCCACCGGGTTGCTCAGGTAACGCAGGTGCAGGTGGTAGTCGGTGATGCCGCCGTCCCAGTAGGGCCCCGATGGCGCACCCGCAATGCCTTGCACGGGCCGGAGCATGAAGGGGATGGAGCAGCTGGCCTGCAGGGCATCCATGAAGTTGTCTTCGCGCAGGGGCGCCTGACGCGTGCGCAGGTCGGTCGTCTCAAACGGGAGCGGCGCATCAGGCCGTGCCGCACCATCCGCTGTGGACGTCGAGAACACGACACGCTCCAGCCAGCCCCCCAGCGCCTGGCGATGAACGGCGTTGGCCACAAACGCACCGAGGTAACCCAGCGGCGTCCGCAGTGGCCCGTCGCGCGCGAGCAGGCGACGCCCACGCGAGGCAACGACGTGCAGCCGGTAGCGCGGGTGCAACAACACCTCGCTGACGCGCCCGCTGAAAAAGGTCTGCAGGTTGCTGCGGAACTGGCCGCTGATCTGTGCCGCCGTCGCGCGCTTCTGGCCCGGGGGCAACGCAAAGTGCTGGGCGATGTAATCGCGCTCCAGCCGCTCCAGCGCGCTGGCGGTGCCCTGCAGGCAGGCGGTCGCCATGCGCCAGGCCCCGATCGATGCCCCGACCAGGTGCACCGGCTGGATGCTGTGGGTCAGCCAGTGACCAAAGATGAAACGGTCCAGCGGACCCAGTATCAGGCCCTTGGGGCCACCGGCGGCGGCCGGCACCGTGCCCACGTCCTGCGGACGCAGGCCGTGCTGTTCGATGTGCTGACGTGCCTTGGGACCGGCGTAGAGGCGAAGCGCTTGCATAAGGCCACGATTGTCTCGCAGCCTGAGGCCCATGCGCCCAGGCGGCTCAGCGCCACCCAACGTCCGGGGCCGGATTCAGCCTTTTTTCATCCCCTGCAGACGCGCAAATGCCGAGGCCATGGCCGAAGCCGGCTGCGCGGACGATGGCCCCGCACCGGCCGGGCGACCACCACCGGAGCGTGAGCCCGAACGGGCAGGCTCAAACCGGTTGTCACGCGGCGCCCCGTCGTCCCGTCCGGAACGGGTCGGCGCATCGCCCAGTTTCATGGACAGTCCGATGCGCTTGCGCGCCACATCGACCTCCATCACCCTGACCTTGACGATGTCGCCGGTCTTGACGATCTCGCGGGCGTCGTTGACGAACTTGTTCGCCAGCTGGCTCACGTGGACCAGGCCGTCCTGGTGCACGCCCAGGTCGATGAAAGCGCCGAACTGGGCCACGTTGCTCACCGTGCCTTCGAGGATCATGCCTTCGCGCAGGTCGCTGATGTCGTCCACGCCGTCGTTGAAGCGCGCCACCTGGAAGTCCGGGCGCGGGTCGCGGCCGGGCTTCTCCAGCTCGGTCAGGATGTCCTTGACCGTGATGACGCCGAATTTCTCATTGGCGAACAGCTCCGGGCGCAGGGTCTTGAGCATGTCGGCCCGGCCCATGAGCGTGGCCACGGGCTGGCCGGTCTGGGCGATGATCTGCTCGACCACCGGGTAGGTCTCCGGGTGCACGCCGGTCATGTCCAGCGGGTTGTCGCCCCCGCGGATGCGCAGGAAGCCCGCGCTCTGCTCGAAGGTCTTGGCCCCCAGGCCGGTCACGTCGAGCAGCTGCTGGCGGTTCCTGAACGCGCCGTTGGCCTCGCGCCAGCGCACCACCGACTTGGCCACGGTGGCCGAGAGTCCCGAAACGCGCGAGAGCAGCGGCACGCTCGCGGTGTTCAGGTCCACGCCCACGCCGTTCACGCAGTCTTCGACCACCGCTTCCAGCGTGCGCGCGAGTTCGCTCTGGTTCACGTCGTGCTGGTACTGGCCCACGCCAATGCTCTTGGGGTCGATCTTCACCAGCTCGGCCAGCGGGTCCTGCAGACGGCGCGCGATGGAAGCGGCACCGCGCAGGCTCACGTCCACGTCGGGCATTTCCTGCGAGGCGAACTCGCTGGCGGAATACACCGATGCGCCGGCTTCGCTCACCACCACCTTTTGCACGCCTTCAATGCCGGCTTTGGCCAGCAGCTTGATCAGGTCGGCAGCGAGCTTGTCGGTCTCGCGGCTGGCGGTGCCGTTGCCAATGGCGATCAGGTTCACGCCGTGTTTGCGCGCCAGCAGACCCAGGGTGTGCAGCGAGCCGTCCCAGTCGCGCCGGGGCTCGTGCGGGTACACGGTGGACGTGTCCACCAGCTTGCCGGTGGCGTCCACCACCGCCACCTTCACGCCGGTGCGGATGCCCGGGTCCAGCCCCATCACGACACGCGGGCCGGCGGGTGCGGCCAGCAGCAGGTCGCGCAGGTTGTCGGCAAACACCTTGATCGCCACCGCCTCGGCGCTCTCGCGCAGGCGGGCGAACAGGTCTCGTTCGCTGGACAGGCTGAGCTTGACGCGCCAGGTCCAGGCCACACACTTGCGCAGCAGGTCGTCGGCCTTGCGGCCCTGGTGGCTCCAGCCCAAGTGCAGCGCGATGCGGCCCTCGGCCAGCGACACCGTGGGCGCCGGCTTGCCGCTGGCCAGCAGCACAGCTTCGGGCTCGGGCAGCACCAGCTTGGCATCCAGGATCTCCAGCGAGCGGCCACGGAACACGGCCAGCGCACGGTGCGAGGGCACGCGGCTGATCGGTTCGTCGTAGTCGAAGTAATCGCGGAACTTGGCCACGTCAGGGTGGTTTTCATCCTTGCCCGCCACCAGCTTGCTCTGCAACAGGCCCTCGGCCCAGAGCCATTCGCGCAGGTTCTGCAGCAGCGCCGCGTCTTCGGCCCAGCGTTCGCTCAGGATGTCGCGCACGCCGTCGAGCACGGCGGGCACGGTGGAAAAATCCGCGCCCGGCTTGCCGTCGTCCAGCAACTCGGGCGGCTTCGTGAAGGCCGCGGCCTCGGCCATCGGGTCCAGTGTCGGGTCGGCAAACAGCTGGTCGGCCAGCGGCTCGATGCCGAACTCGCGCGCGATCTGGCCCTTGGTGCGGCGCTTCTGCTTGAACGGCAGGTACAGGTCTTCCAGTTCCTGCTTGGTCGGCGCGGCGGCGATGGCGGCTCGCAGCGCGGGCGTCAGCTTGCCCTGCTCGTCGATGCTTTTCAGCACGGTCGCGCGCCGGTCTTCGAGCTCACGCAGGTAGCCCAGGCGGTATTCGAGTTCGCGCAGCTGGATGTCGTCCAGGCCGCCGGTGGCTTCCTTGCGGTAGCGCGCGATGAAGGGCACGGTGGAGCCACCGTCGAGCAGCTCCACAGCCGCCTTGATCTGGTGAACGCCGACCCGGATTTCCTGCGCGATCTGCGCGATGATGGTGTGCATGTGACCCCTGTCGTCCTGCCCGCACGTTGGGCGGGGCTTCAAGAAGGGGCGCAGTTTGCCACAAGCCGGATGGCCCTCACGCCAATGAGCGCCCCGTTCCGACACTGGAACGGTGTACAAGGCCGCGGGTACCGCGGCTACGGTTCCGGATGCGCCGACACCACCGATGGAGGAACTGGCGCCGCCTCCGCGGGCCGCAGCAGGAAAGCCGGGTCCGGGCAGGGCAAGCTCAGAAAAACACGCGTGCCCTGGCCGGGTGTGCTATCGATCTCCAGCGTGCCCCCCATATCCGTGGCCCGGCGCAGCATGCCGGCCAGCCCTTTGCTCCGGGCTGCCTGACGCCGCCGGTGGTCGTCAAAACCCCTCCCGTTGTCCGCGATGGTCAACTCAATGCGCCGGCCCGTTTCATCGTATTCGCACACCACACGGATCTCGGTCGCCTGGGCATGGCGCATCACGTTGGCGATGGCCTCCTGTGCAATCTTGAGGAACTGTGTGACGGCGTGCGGCGACAGCTGCCCCATGGCCGGACTGTCTTCGATGTCCCACACCATGAAGATTCCCATGCGGTCCAGGCAGGGCTGAACCCGGTAGCGCAGCATGGCCAGCGCTTCGAGTGGATGGGTCACGTCTTCGTACAGGCCGTCCACC
>JAHIQV010000317.1 GCA_018903185.1 Gammaproteobacteria bacterium
AGGAGCAGCGCGAATTCGAATCCCTGCAGGGGAAGATCGCCACGCTGGAGGCCGAACAGGCGGAGATCGACCGCGCACTGGCGGGGGGCCAACTCTTTGCCACCGATCCGGCCCGCGCCGCGCAATTGGGTGCCCGACACGCCGAAATAGAGTCTGAGTGGATGCAGGCCCTGGAGCGCTGGGAGGTGCTTGGAGGCGGTTGAACGCCCCAACCGGCCGAGCGCGGCGCCCGCTTGTCCAAGGGACTGGGCCGCGCGTTCACGCGACTGGCCACGCTTCGGCAGCGCGCTGCCACTGATGCAGGCCGAGGCGAAGCAGATCGACGGCGCGTTGGCCGCGCTGCTCAGCGCGCCGCCAGCCGCCTGAACACCTTCCAGAACGCCGCGTCCTGCGTGGTCGCGAAGTTGATGCGCATCAGCGTGCTCGGGGCGCGCGCGGCGTGAAACAGCGAGCCGGGCGCGATCAGGTAGCCCTCGTCCAGCATGCGCTGCGCCAGCGCCTCCGTGTCCACGCCCGTGTCCACCCAGCCGAACAGTCCCGCGGGCTCCGAGACGAAACGGCAACCCGCCGCCTGCGCCAGCTTCACGCTGCGGCTGCGGGCTTCGTCCAGCCGCGCGCGGATGCGCTCGGCATGACGCAGCAGCTGGCCCTGCTCGATGCAGTGCGCCAGCGCCCGCTCCAGCAGGCTGGGCGTGGTCAGCGTGGTGAGCAGCTTGGTGTCGAGCAGTCGCTCCACCCAGTCGGGCGGCGCCACCAGGTAGCCCACGCGCCAGTTGGGCGCGAGGATCTTGGCGAAACCGCTGACGTAGATGGTGCGCTGCAGACCGTCGAGCACGCTCATGCGGGTGGCGTGCTCGGGCGCGATGTGGCCGTAGGTGTCGTCCTCCACCACGTAGAAACCGTGTTGCTGCGCGAGCTGCAGAACACGGTGCGCGCTCGCCGGCGAGAGGCTGTAGCCGGTCGGGTTGTGCAGCACGCTCACGCTCACGAACAGCTTGGGTGCGTGTTCTTCGCAGTAGCGCGTCATCACCGCCAGATCGGGCCCCGCCGGTCCGCGCGGCACCGGCAGGATGCGCATGCCCATGGCCGCCAGCCGCGCGAACTCGACCGCCCAGCCCGGCTCTTCCACCATCACACAATCGCCCGGCTTCAGCAGGGTGCGGCTCACGATGTCGAGCGCGTGCGTGGCGCCCACGGTGGTGATGATCTGCTGCGGCCCAGCGGGCAGGCCCAGCACCTGCAGGCGGTCGGCCAGCACGCGGCGCAACTGCCCGTCGCCCAGCGGTTCGCCGTAACGCAGCGAGTTGTCAGCCAGCGCAGGCCCCGTGGTGACGCGGCGCACCGCCGCCTGCATGAAGTTGGAGACCATCCAGTCCGGCGGGAAGGCGCCCATGCCGGGCTGCGGCCGCGAGCCCGCCGGGTGGAACATGCCGCGGATCAGCGCCGCTGCGTTCACCGGCGCGGCCATGCGGTCGGACGACTCGGCGCCCGGTGCCGGAGCCGCACGCCCGGCACCCGCGCCCCGCAACGGCGTGCGTTCACGCACGAAAAAGCCGCGGTAACGCTGCGCCTGCACCAGGCCCTGCGCCAGCAACAGGTCGTAGGCAGCCACCACCGTGGACGGGCTCAGGCCCTGCTGGGCCGCGCACTGGCGCACGCTGGGCAGGCGTGCGCCGGGTGCGAGCAGGCGGTCGCGGATGCGGGCGGCAAAGCGCTCGGCCAGCTGCTCGGCCAGCGTCTGCGCCGCCGTGCGGCTGAGGGCGGGCGCGCTGGACAACGCATCGCCAGGGCTGGCGTCGGAGGTGTTGAACATGGCAGTGTGTGGGCAGAACGAACCACACAGTTGTTGAACTGAATGCCCAAACTGTATGGCTTGTGTATTGGTGTGAAAGGATAAAGTGTCTGCCATGCGCCCGCAAGCCCTTTTCACTCACCACCGTCCGTTCAAGGCACCGGACCGGTGTGCACACGCGAAGGGCCGCCCATGAACGCCACCGAATTCAGCGCCCTGCTGGTGCTGGCCACGGCCACCAGCTTCACCCCGGGGCCCAACACCACGCTGTCCACCGCGCTCGCCGCCAACTTCGGCCTGCGGCATTCGCTGCGTTTCGTCTGCGCGGTGCCGGTGGGCTGGGGTGTGCTGCTGGCGCTGTGCGCCGGTGGCCTGGGCACGCTGATCGTGGCGCAGCCGGCCTTGCGCTGGGCCATCCTCATCGGAGGCTGCGCCTACCTGCTGTGGCTGGCGCGCAAGCTCTGGGGCAGCCGCTCGCTCAGCCAGGTCAAGGCCGAGCGGCTGCAAGTCACCTTCCTGCAGGGTGTGATGCTGCAGTTCCTCAACATCAAGGCCTGGATGCTGGCGCTGTCCATCGTGGCGGGCTGGATCGCCGGGAGGCCGGACGCGCTGGAGCGCTTCGTGCAGGTGCTGCCGCTGATGCTGGCCTATGCGTTTTTCAGCAACCTGCTCTACGCGTCGGTCGGATCGCTGCTGCGCCACTGGCTGGCCGGGCCGGTGGTGGACGGCGTGCCCACAGGCGCGCGCCTGCAGGTGTTCAACCGCGTCATGGCCAGCGCGCTGGTGCTCACCGCCGCGTGGATGCTGGCCAGCGGCCTGGGCGCCCCCGTCGCAGCCACG
>JAHIQV010000318.1 GCA_018903185.1 Gammaproteobacteria bacterium
GTGGGCGCCGACGCCTACAACTACGGCGCCAAGACCGTGGGCTCGATCCTCATCAATCGAATGAAAGTCGCTGGGAGCTAGGCCCACCCGCCGCGCCGCGCGCGACCCCCAGAAGGGGGGTGCCTGCGGACCGGGAAACCTGGATCCGCGGCAATCTGGACCGGACACGCTCTCCGGCCAATCTGTGTTCAGTTGCTCAGCGCTGCCTTCACGGCGGCCGAGACCTGACCCATGTCGGCCTTGCCGGCCAGGCGGGTCTTGACCGCGCCCATGACCTTGCCCATGTCGCCGGGGCCGGTGGCACCCAGTTCGGCCACGATGGCCTTGACCTCGGCGGCGACCTCGTCGGCCGACATGCGCGCCGGCAGGTAGGCCTGCAGCACCTTCATTTCGGCGCTTTCCTTGTCGGCCAGGTCCATGCGGTCGGCCTTGGTGAAGGCTTCGATGCTGTCCTTGCGCTGCTTGATCAGCTTGTCGACGATGGCGATGACCATGGTGTCGTCCAGCACCACACGTTCGTCCACTTCCTTCTGCTTCATCGCCGCCGTCAGCAGGCGGATGGTACCCAGGCGCTCGCTGTCCTTGGCGCGCATGGCGTTCTTCATGTCTTCGGTGATCTGGTCCTTGAGACTCATGGGAAATCCTTTGAAAGAGAGGGCAGAAAACGAAAAAAGCCCGCCTGAGCGTCCTCCAGCGGGCTTTTGCTGCGTCCGGGGCGAACCCGGGAAGCGATCAGTACAGCTTCTTGGGCAGCTGCATCGAGCGGATGCGCTTGTAGTTGCGCTTGACGGCAGCAGCTTTCTTGCGCTTGCGCTCGGCGGTGGGCTTTTCGTAGAACTCGCGGGCACGCAGGTCGGTCAGCAGGCCGAGTTTTTCGATGGTGCGCTTGAAGCGACGCAGAGCGACGTCAAAGGGCTCGTTGTCTTTTACACGGATGGTCGTCATTGAAGAAGAAATTCCAGATTGCACAGAAAGAGGATGACCAGGAGATCGGGCCCAGACGTCGTTTCTGCAAAGTTCCCCCGCCTGTTAACTAGTATTGGCCGACGGAGGTTTGCCAGCAAAGCCTTGGATTATAGCCTTGTCTAGCCGATTTTCCAGCCCTTTGCTGCTTTCCCGGGGCGTCAACGGCCGGCTTCAGCCGGTTTTCTGTTCACAAATGGCCACAGCGCAGGCGTGGGCGCTGGCCCAGGCCCACTGGAAGTTGTAGCCGCCGAGCCAGCCGGTCACGTCCACCACCTCGCCGATGAAATACAAGCCGGGTTGTTTCGATTCCATGGTCTGGGAGGAGAGGTCGCGCGTGTCCACCCCACCCAGCGTGACCTCGGCCTTCTTGTACCCCTCGCTGCCGGTGGGCACGAGTTCCCAGCGCGCCAGGCGCTCGGCCAGCCGGGCCAGGGCCTTGTCCGAGGCTTCGCTGATGGGGCGCTGCCAGTCCTTGTCCTGCGCCACCCAGGCATCCGCCAGACGGCTGGGCACAAAGGCGGCCAGTTCGTTGGCGATCAGCTTGCGCGACGTGGCTTTGGCACGCGCCAGGGCCGCAGGCAGGTCCACCTCGGGCGCCAGGTTGATGCGGATCGGTGTGCCTTCGCGCCAATAGCTCGAAATCTGCAGCACGGCCGGGCCCGAGAGGCCGCGGTGGGTGAACAGCAGGTCTTCGGCGAAGCTGGCCCGGCTTTTCTTGTCTCCAGTCTCGATCAACACCGGCAGCGACAGCCCGGCGAGCAGCGCGTAGGGCGCCCAGGCTTCGCCGTCAAAGGTCAGCGGCACCAGGCCGGGGCGTGGCTCGACGGTGCGCAGGCCGAACTGTTTCGCGACCCGGTAGCCGAAATCGGTGGCACCGATCTTGGGAATGGACAGACCCCCGGTGGCGATCACGACCGCCCGGCTCTGCACCGTGCCACGCTCGGTGTCGATCTCGTAGGCGCCGTCACCCGCCACACGCAGGCCCTTCACGCCGCAGGGCTGCCAGCGCATCACGCCGCCGGCTTCGCACTCGGCCAGCAGCATCGCGATCAGGTCTTCGGCCGAGCGGTCGCAGAAC
>JAHIQV010000319.1 GCA_018903185.1 Gammaproteobacteria bacterium
ACGTGTTTCGGCTCCGCCTGGTACCACTGGGCCCCCGATGCCCACGGCCTGGTGCTTGACCGCATGGGCATGGCGGTCACCTTCGCCGGTGCGCTGGCGCTGGCGGTGGCCGAGCGCGTGGGGCAGAAACCCGCGGCGTGTGTGATGCGCCTGACGCTGGTGGTGGCGCTGCTCTCGGCCGCGATGCCGCTCACCCACGGCAATGTGTTGCCCTGGGCCGTGGTGCAGTTCGGCGGCATGGCGCTCATGGCCTGGCTCGCCCTGCACAAACCCAGGGCCGGCGCTCTGGGGGTGCGCCTCGGCGTGCTGATCGGCCTGTATGCGCTGGCCAAGCTGCTGGAGCTGGGCGACGAAGCCGTTTTTCACGCCACCGGCGACGGGGTGTCGGGCCACAGCCTCAAGCACCTGGTGGCCGGTCTGGCCGCCTGGCCGGTGCTGCGGGCGATGCGGCAGAATGCGCGGGCAACGGGCCGCGGCGCGGCGCCCTCGGAACCATGATCACAAGAATTTTGGAGGAGATCCGCATGAGCAGCCCAGCCACCACGTCCGCCGGGGTCCCCACGGCCCCCACCGGCCATGCCAGTCCCGGCGCCCATGAGGGCGGCCAGTTTTCACTGCTGGGCCAGCGCCGCTTCGCCCCCTTCTTTTGGACGCAGTTTCTCGGCGCGGCCAACGACAACCTGTTCAAGTTCGCCTTCACCGTGCTGGTGACCTACCAGCTGCAGGTGCAGTGGCTGCCGGCCGACCTGGCCGGGCTGGTGATCGGGGCGCTGTTCATCCTGCCCTTTCTGCTCTTCTCCGCCACCAGTGGCCAGCTGGCCGACAAGCTCGACCGCCGCTGGCTGTTTATCTGGCTCAAGCGCATCGAGATGGGCATCATGGCCATCGCCGCCTGGGGCTTCTTTGTGCAGAACATCCCGGTGCTGCTGGCCTGCATCTTCCTCATGGGCCTGCAGTCCACCGTGTTCGGCCCGGTCAAGTTCGCCTACCTGCCGCAGCACCTGAGCGAACGCGAGCTCACCGGTGGCAACGGCATGGTCGAGATGGGCACCTTCGTCGCCATCCTGCTCGGCAACGTGGCGGGTGGCCTGATCATCGCCGTGCCCGAGATCGGCGCGCACCACGTGGGCTTCACCTGCGTGGCGCTGGCCGTGCTGGGCCGTGTGGCGGCGCACCACATCCCCGCGTCACCGGCCATGGACCCGGGGCTGGTCATCAACTGGAACCCCCTCACCGAAACCTGGCGCAACCTGCAACTGGCCCGCCAGACCACGGTGGTGTTCCGCTCGGTGCTCGGCATCAGCTGGATGTGGTTCTTTGGCGCCGTGTTTCTCAGCCTCTTTCCCGCGTTCGCCAAAGACGTGCTGCACGGCGACGAACAGGTGGCTTCGCTGCTGCTGGTGGTGTTCTCCATCGGCATCGGCACCGGCTCGCTGCTGTGTGAAGTGCTCAGCCGCCGCCATGTGGAGATCGGCCTCGTGCCGCTCGGCGCCATCGGCATGACCGTGTTCTCGGTCGACCTGTATTTCGCCACCCGCGGACTGCCGCCCGCCAGCGGCCTGGGTCTGGGCGCCTTCATGGCCGACGCGGCGCACTGGCGCGTGCTCGCCGACCTGGCCCTGCTCAGCCTGTTCGCCGGGCTCTACAGCGTGCCCATGTACGCGCTGATCCAGATGCGCAGCCAGCCCACGCACCGCGCCCGCATCATCGCCGCCAACAACATCCTCAACGCGCTGTTCATGATCGCCAGCGCGCT
Organism: Gammaproteobacteria bacterium; assembly: GCA_018903185.1. Classification (GTDB taxonomy): domain Bacteria; phylum Pseudomonadota; class Gammaproteobacteria; order Burkholderiales; family Burkholderiaceae_C; genus Hydrogenophaga. The sequence continues at coordinate 1,757 of JAHIQV010000319.1, forward strand.
GATCGCTGGAGCCCTGCTGCAGGCCGGTTTCACCATCCCGCAGATGTTCCTCTTCGTCGGCCTGGCCAACGCCGTGGTCGCGTTCTACATCTTCCTGCTGGTGCCCGAGTACCTGCTGCGCTTCGTGGCCTGGATCGCTTCTCGCTTCGTCTACCGCTTCCAGGTGGCGGGCGACGCCCACATCCCCACCCAGGGCGCCGCCGTGCTGGCCTGCAACCACGTGAGCTTTGTCGACGCGGTATTGTTGATGGCCGCGAGCCCGCGGCCCATCCGCTTCCTCATGGACCACCGCATCTTCAAAGTGCCGGTGCTCGGCTGGCTGTTCAGGCTGGCCAAGGCCATCCCCGTGGCACCGCAGAAAGAAGATCCCACCGCCTACGAAGCCGCGTTCGCTGCCGCCGCCCAGGTGCTGCGCGAAGGCGATCTGCTCGGCATCTTTCCCGAGGGCGGCATCACCCGCGACGGCACCCTGCAACCCTTCAAAGGTGGCATCGCCAAGATCCTCGTGCAGGCCCAGGCCGACGGTGTGCCGGTCAGCGTCATCCCCATGGCGCTCACCAACTTGTGGGGCTCGTACTTCAGCCGCGTTGAGCTGGCGGGCGGCGAACCCACCGCCATGGTCAAACCGTTCCGGCGCGGCGTGTTCAGCCGCGTGGGGCTGAATGTGGGCGAACCGGTGAAAGCTGGAGCGGTGACGCCAGAGGCCTTGAGGGATCGGGTGGCGGGCCTTCTCGGCAACTGAGCTGCCTTGGCCGGCGGCCTGCACGGCGAGCGCCCGATTCAACCGGGCGTTGGGGGGTGATCGGCGCCACAGGTCTCCAGAACCACTCGGCGCAACCACATGTGTGCCGGGTCCGCCTGTTGCCGCGGGTGCCAGAACAGGGAAATGGAGAATGCCGGCACGGGGAATGGCAGCGCGAAGCTGTGCAGATCGCCTCGAAGGTTTTCAGTGTGGCGCTCGGGCACGCAGGCGATCAGGTCGGTGCCGCGTGCGAGCGCCAAGGCTGCGACGAAGCCGCTGGTGATGGTGGTCACGTTGCGCTGCCATCCGAGGGGTGTCAGCGCATCGTCGACCGGGCCACCGACCACGCCGCGGCGGGACACGGCGATGTGGCGACCCTGGGCGAATTGTTCTGTCGTGATGCGCGCTTCGTGTTGCAGCGGATGCCCGTGGCGCACCACGCCGATCCAGCGGTCGCGGAACAGGGCCTGCGCACGGATTTCCGGTCCCATCGTGGCGCCCACCACCCCGGTCTCCAGATCGACCGCCCCATCGCGCAGCGCCGTGCTGCTCTTGTCGGGTTTCTGCACAAAACACAGGCGCACGTTCGGCGCCTCTTCGGCCACCCGCTGGATCAGCGCTGCGCCGAAGTTTTCGACAAACCCCTCACTGCTGCGCAGCGTGAACGTCCTGGCCAGTTCACCCAGGTTGAGGGCGTTCAGGGGGCGCATGACCGCCTCGATTTCCTGCACCAGAGGGCCGATGCGCTCACGCAGTTCCAGCGCGCGGGGCGTGGGCACCAGGCCGCGCCCGGCCCTGACCAGCAGCGGGTCACCCGTGGTTTCGCGCAGGCGGGCCAACGCGCGGCTCATCGCCGAGGGGCTCAGCTTCAGCCGTTGGGCGGCGCGGGCGACGTTCTGTTCGGACAGCAGCACGTCCAGGGTCAACAGCAGGTTGAAGTCGAGCGGGGTCATGCCGGAAACATAGCACGCGCGCCCCACACATGGCGTTGGCTGCATGGGTTGATTGCGCGGCACGCGCCTTCCGCCAGCACGACCCGCTCCCTAGCATCGGGTGATCCTTTTTCCGGAGCCCGACATGTCTCTTCCTACCTCCCTCGAAGCGGCCCCCGCCACCGCCGCCACACCCTCGGCATCGGCCCTGAAGCGAGTGCTGTTCAGCCTGTCCTTGTCGATGCTGCTGTCTTCACTGGGCACCAGCATTGCCAACGTGGCCCTGCCCATCCTGACGCAGGCGTTTTCCGCGTCGTTTCAGGCGGTGCAATGGGTGGTGCTGGCCTATCTGCTGACGATCACGGTGGTGATCGTGACGGTGGGCCGCCTGGGCGACCTCGTGGGCCGGCGCCGGCTCATGCTGTGGGGCCTGGGGGTGTTCACCCTGGCGTCGTTCGCGGGCGGTGCGTCAACCACCCTGTGGCAGTTGATCGCCGCACGGGTGGTTCAGGGCCTGGGTGCCGCCACCATGATGGCGCTGAGCATGGCCCTGGTCAGCGAGCGGGTGCCCAAGCACCAGGTGGGCAGCGCCATGGGGTTGCTGGGGACCGTGTCTGCGGTGGGCACCGCGCTGGGCCCCACCCTGGGCGGCCTGTTGATCGGTGTCTGCGGCTGGAACGCGGTGTTCTGGGTCCATGTGCCGCTGGGGCTCCTGGCGCTGGTGATGGCCTACCGCCACCTCCCACCCGATCAAGTTTCTACCGTCGCGAAGCCCGTGCGCTTCGACCCCGTCGGCACGGTGCTGCTGGCCCTCAGCCTGGCAGCCTACTCGCTGGCCATGACGCTCGGGCGCGGCGCGTTCGGCCCCCTCAACGCGGGCCTGTTGCTCCTGGCCTTGCTCGGTCTGGGCGCCTTTGTCTTCGCCGAGACCCGGGTAGCAGCACCCCTGGTGCGGCTGTCGACGTTCCAGCACCCGGTGATGGCCACGGGCTTTGCAGCGAGCGCGCTGGTCACCACCGTGGTGATGGCCACCCTGGTGGTGGGGCCGTTCTACCTGGTGGGCGCGCTCCAGCTGGACGCGACACACATGGGGCTGGTGATGTCGGTCGGCCCGGCCGTTGCCGCCGTGTTCGGCGCGCCGGCTGGCCGCCTGGTGGACCGGGTGGGCTCGCAGCCGGTGGGCGCGGCGGGGCTGGTCACCATGTTCCTGGGCGCCGCCACGCTGCCGATCGCGGCCACCACCTGGGGCGCAGCCGGCTACGCGGGCGCACTCGGTTTCATCACGGCGGGCTACGCCAGCTTCCAGTCGGCGAACAACACCGCGGTGATGGCCAGCGCCACGGCGGACCAACGGGGTGTGGTGTCGGGCCTGCTCAACCTGTCGCGCAACCTGGGCCTGATCACCGGGGCATCGGCCATGGGCGCGGTGTTCAGCTTCGGCGCTTCAACC
>JAHIQV010000039.1 GCA_018903185.1 Gammaproteobacteria bacterium
CACGCCGCCGCCTACCCGGTGCGCAAATGGAGCAAGGAGCAGGCGGCCATTGAAGACCTCGACAAGATCGGTCTCAAGGGTTCACCCACCGTGGTGAGCAAGGTCTTCGGCCCCTCGCCGCGCACCGAGAAGGTGGAGATGCTGGACCTGGAGACCTCGAACCTGCGCGACATCTCGCTGAACCTGCTGCAGAAGGTGTTCACGCGCCACCCCACGCTTGAAGCCGATCTCTTGATGAAGGAAGAAGCATGAACGCCCCCACCACCCCTGCCACACCCGCCAAGCGCCCCGCCGGCCGCGGCCGCAACCTCGAACTGTCGGAAGAGCTCAAGGCCTACAAGGGCGTCTGGGTGTTCGTCGAACACGACCGCGGCCATGTGCACAGCGTGTCGTGGGAACTGCTGGGCGAAGCGCGCAAGCTCGCCGACACCCTGGGCAGCCCGGTGGGCGCGGTGCTGCTGGGTGGCGCCGACGAGCACCTGAAAAAGTTCGCGGCCGAAGCCATCAGCTTCGGCGCCGACACCGTGTACATCGTGACCGACCCGGTGCTCAAGGGCTACCGCAACGAGCCCTTCACCAAAGGCCTGACCGACCTGGTCAACAAGTACAAGCCCGAGATCCTGCTGCTGGGCGCCACCTCGCAAGGTCGCGACCTCGCGGGCTCGGTGGCCACCACCCTGCTCACCGGCCTGACCGCTGACTGCACCGAGCTCAACATCGACCCGGTCTCCAAGGCCCTGGCTGCCACCCGCCCGACCTTCGGCGGCTCGCTCTACTGCACCATCATGACCCTGGCCTACCGGCCGCAGATGGCCACGGTGCGGCCGCGCGTGATGCTGATGCCCAAGGCCGACAGCAGCCGCACCGGCAACCTGGTGCACGACACGCTGGGCATGGTCGAGACGCAGATCGTCACCAAGCTGCTCGACTTCATCGCCGACGCCCACAGCAACAAGATCAACCTGCCCTACGCAGACGTGATCGTGAGCGGCGGCAAGGGCCTGAAGAACCCCGACAACTTCAAGCTGGTGTTCGAACTGGCACGGGTGCTCGGCGGCGAGGTCGGCGCCACGCGGCCTGTGGTGCAGGCCGGCTGGGTCGAGGCGGACCGTCAGGTCGGCCAGACCGGCAAGACGGTGCGCCCCAAGCTCTACATCGCCGCCGGCATCTCGGGCGCGGTGCAGCACCGCGTGGGCATGGAGGGCTCGGACGTGATCGTCGCCATCAACACCGACCCGAACGCGCCCATCTTCGAATTCGCCCACTACGGCATCGTCGGCAACGCGATGCTGGTGCTGCCCGCCCTGACCAAGGCGTTCGCCGAACACCTGTCCAAGCGCAGCGCTCAAGTTGCCTGATCCCGTCCACCACCTCTGGGGAACGCCATGAAAAAACCCTCTCAATTCGATGCCATCGTGGTGGGCGCGGGGCCCTCGGGCAACGCCTGCGCCTACACCCTGGCCAAGGCCGGCCTCAAGGTCCTGCAGATCGAACGCGGCGAATACCCGGGTTCGAAAAACGTGCAGGGCGCCATCCTCTACAGCGACGCGCTGGAGAAGATCATTCCCGACTTCCGCGACGACGCGCCGCTGGAGCGCCACATCATCGAGCAGCGCGTCTGGGTGCTTGATGACAACAGCTTCGTCGGCACGCACTACCGCAGCGACGACTACAACAAGCCGCCCTACAACCGCTACACCATCATCCGCGCGCAGTTCGACAAGTGGTTCAGCTCCAAGGTGCGTGAAGCCGGCGCGCTGCTGATCTGCGAGACCACGGTCAACCACCTCATCATGGACGGCGACCAGGTGGTGGGCGTGCAGTGCGACCGCGAAGCCGGCGACGTGTACGCCGACGTGGTGATCATGGCCGACGGCGTGAACAGCACGCTGGCGCGCAAGGCGGGTTTCCACGGCGAGATCAAGGACAGCAACGTCGCGCTCGCGGTGAAAGAGATCCTCTTCATGCCCGAGGACACGATCCGCCAGCGCTTCAACATCGGTGAAGAAGAAGGCGTGGTGATCGAGATGGTCGGCAAGATCACCGACGGCATGATGGGCACGGGGTTCCTCTACACCAACAAGGAATCGCTCACCATCGGCATCGGCTGCATGCTCGGTGACTTCAAGGGCAGCGTGAACAAGACCAGCCCCTACGCCCTGCTGGAAAAGCTCAAGCAACATCCCTCGATCGCTCCGCTGATCCAGGGCGGCGAGATGAAGGAATACGCGGCCCACCTGATCCCCGAAGGCGGCTTCTACGCCATCCCCAAGGTGTATGGCAACGGCTGGATGATCGTGGGCGACTCGGGTGGCTTCGTCAACGCGGTGCACCGCGAAGGCTCCAACCTGGCCATGACCACCGGGCGCCTGGCGGCCGAGACCGTGATCGCGGCCAAGGCGGCGGGCAAGCCCATGAGCGAAGCGGTGCTCAAGTCCTACAAGACCGAGCTCGACAAGAGTTTCGTCATGAAAGACCTGCACAAGTACCGCGACATGCCCGATGTCTTCCACAAGAACAACCAGTTCTTCACCACCTACCCCGAGCTCGTGTCCAAGGCCGCGCACAAGATGTTCACGGTCGATGGCGTGGACAAGAAGACCAAGGAACGCGAGATCCTTTCAAGCTTCCGCACCTCGCGATCACTCACCGGCCTGGTGGGCGACGCCGTCAAACTCTGGAGGGCTTTCCGATGAACGCCGTTGCCGTGAATGTCGAAGAGAAACTGTTTCAGAACCGCTACCGGGTGGACGCGGGCCGGCCCCACATCCAGATCAAGGACCCCGAGATCTGCGCCAACGACTGCGCGCAGAAGTCCTGCACCTACGTGTGCCCGGCCTCCTGCTACAAGGCCGAAGGCAACGGCAGCGTGACCCTGATCACCGACGGCTGCCTGGAGTGCGGCAGCTGCCGCATCATCTGCTCGGAGTTCACCAACGTGAACTGGGAGTACCCGCGCGGCGGGCACGGCATCCTATTTAAATTCGGCTGAAGGAGCGAACGCCATGCCCCGTCCTCAACGCCACGTCTTCGTCTGCACCCAGAACCGTCCGCCGCAGCACCCGCGCGGCTCCTGTGCCAGCAAGGGCGGCACCGCCGTGCTGCAGGCTTTCTGGGCCGAGCAGCAGAAGCGCCAGGCCTACGACCAGCTCTCGATCACCTACTCGGGCTGCCTCGGTCCTTGCGACCAGGGCGCCAACGTGCTGGTCTACCCGGAAGCGGTGATGTACCGCAACGTGACCGATGCCGACGTGGCCGAAATCTTCAACAGCCACCTCGAAGGCGGCGTGCCGGTGGAGCGGCTGCTGGCGCCCCAGGCGGTCTGGTGAACCTGCTCACCGGGATCGAGTCCACCGCGCTGATTGGCGGCGAGGAGCAGTTGGCCCGACTGGACCGCCAGCGTGGTGCGCGCCCTGCTGGCCGAGAGCGGCCCGGGCAGCATGGGCCTCAAGCGGGCGTGAGCTTCTCAATGCCGCCCATGTAGGGCCGCAGCACCTCGGGCACCGTCACGCTGCCGTCGGCGTTCTGGTTGTTCTCCAGCACCGCCACCAGCGCGCGGCCCACCGCCAGGCCGGAACCGTTGAGCGTGTGCACCAGCTCGTTCTTGCCCTGGGCGTTCTTGAAGCGCGCCTGCAAGCGGCGCGCCTGGAAGGCTTCGCAATTCGAGACCGAGCTGATCTCGCGGTAGGTGCCCTGCGCCGGCACCCACACTTCGAGGTCGTAGGTCTTGCTGGCGCCAAAACCCATGTCGCCGGTGCACAGGCTCATCACGCGGTACGGCAGGCCCAGCTTCTGCAGGATGGCCTCGGCATGGCAGGTCATGGCTTCCAGCGCTTCGTAGCTCTTCTCGGGGTGCACGATCTGCACCATCTCGACCTTGTCGAACTGGTGCTGGCGGATCATGCCGCGCGTGTCGCGCCCGGCGCTGCCGGCCTCAGAGCGGAAACACGGCGTGTGGGCCGTCATCCTGATCGGCAGCTCGGCCTCGGCCAGCACGGTGTCGCGCACCACGTTGGTCAGCGTCACTTCGCTGGTGGGGATCAGGTAGAGCGCCTGCGTGTCCGGCATCTCCTCGCCTTCCTGTCCGCCCTTCCTGACGGCGAACAGGTCGGCTTCGAACTTGGGCAACTGCCCCGTGCCGCGCAGGGTCTCGCCGTTGACGATGTAGGGCGTGTAGCACTCGGTGTAGCCGTGTTCCTGCGTCTGCACGTCGAGCATGAACTGGGCGAGCGCGCGGTGCAGGCGGGCGATCGGGCCGCGCATGAAGGTGAAACGCGAACCCGAGAGCTTGACGCCAATGTCGAAGTCCAGACCCAGCTTTTCACCGATGTCCACGTGGTCGCGGACGTCGAAGTCGAAGACCTTGGGGGTGCCCCAGCGGCGCACTTCCACGTTGCCCTCTTCGCCCGCGCCCACCGGCACGCTCTCGTGCGGCAGGTTGGGCACGGCCAGCAACAGACCTTGCAGCTCGGTCTGAATGACTTCCAGTCGCGCGGCGGAGGCTTCCAGCTCGGCCTTCATCGCGCCTACCTGCGCCATCACCGCGTCGGCCTCGGCGTGTTGGCCCTTGCCCTTGAGCATGCCGATCTGCTTGGACAGGCTGTTGCGCTGGCTCTGCAGCTCTTCGGTGCGCGTCTGCAGCGTCTTGCGCTCGGCCTCCAGCGCGCGGAATGCTTCCACATTCAGGAAAGCCTGGGGCTGTTTGCGGGTCTCGAGCCGGGCGATCACGGCGTCGAGGTCTTTTCTCAGTTGGACGATGTCAAGCATGTGGAAACCGTAGTTGGGGGGGTCAGTGCAAATGATCGATCAGCGATGGGCCATCGCCATCGATCTTCAGGCCCTTGGGCAGCGGGAACTTGACCGTCTCGGTCAGGCCGTCCATGGTGCGCACCGAGATCGCGCCCAGCGCCTTGATGCGCTCGATCACCTGGCGCACCAGGATCTCGGGCGCGGAGGCGCCGGCGGTCAGGCCCACGCGGGCCCGGCCTTCGAACCACTCGGCCTGCAGCTCGTCGGCGCTGTCCACCATGTGGCTGGGCGTGCCGAGCTTGAGCGCGACCTCGCGCAGGCGGTTGCTGTTGGAGCTGGTGGGGCTGCCGACCACGATCACCAGATCGACCTGCGGGCTGAGCAGCTTGACGGCATCCTGCCGGTTCTGCGTCGCGTAGCAGATGTCCTGCTGCTTGGGCTCGCGCACGCTGGGGAAACGCGCCTTCACCGCGGCCAGGATGCTGGCAGCATCGTCCACAGACAGCGTGGTCTGCGTCACCACCGCGAGTTTCTCCGTCTGCGCCGGCGCCACGCGGGCCACATCGGCCGCGTCTTCGACCAGGTGGATGCCGCTGTCGAGCTGGCCCATGGTGCCTTCGACCTCGGGATGACCCTTGTGGCCGATCATGATGAATTCGAAGCCTTCCTTGTGCAGCTTGGCCACTTCCACATGCACCTTGGTCACCAGCGGACAGGTGGCGTCGAAGATGCTGAAGCCCCGCGCCTGCGCTTCCTCCTGCACGGCCTTGCTCACGCCGTGGGCCGAAAACACCAGCGTCGAGCCCGGGGGCACGTCGGACAGTTCCTCGATGAAGATTGCGCCCTTGGCCTTGAGGTCGTTGACGACATAGGTGTTGTGCACGATCTCGTGGCGCACATAGATCGGCCGGCCGAACTTGGCCAGCGCGCGCTCCACAATCTCGATCGCGCGGTCCACGCCGGCGCAGAAACCGCGCGGTTCGGCCAGGATGACTTCTTTCGGCTCGTCCATCACAGCACCCCGATCAACTGCACTTCAAAACGCACCGGCTGGCCCGCCAGCGGGTGGTTGAAGTCGAACAGCACCGCGCCGTCTTCGCGCACCTCCACGGCCGAGCCGGCGAAGTTGCCCAGACCGTCGGGCGTGGGGAACTGCACCACGTCACCGGCCGCGTACTGCTCGTGCGGGTCACCCAGCTTGTTGAGCAGCTCGCGCGCCACCCACTGCACCATGTCCGGCTGGCGCTCGCCAAAGGCCTCGCCCTCGTCCAGATCGATCACGGTGCGGCTGCCCTCCTCCAGACCGATCAGGTGCTGCTCGATCGCGGGAGAAAGCTGACCCGACCCCAGACTCAGCGTGGCGGGCTGGCCTTCGAAGGTGTCGATGATCACCTGGCCCTGCGGTCCGGACATGCGGTAGTGCAGGGTGAGAAAGGAACCTTCTTGGACTTGGGACATGGTGTTCAGACGGGAGTTCGGGGAGGTGAATGGTGTGAATCGGCGTGCCGGGCATCACGGCGTCGGACACGGCAACGCGCCGATCAGAACCCCGTATTGTAAAAAGCAGGCTGAACCAGGGAGAAAAACATGAATGGCCTTGCCGGAACCGGGCTGAAAAGCCTGCCCCACGACGCGCGCCCGCGCGAAAAACTGCTCGCACGCGGCCCGTCGGCGCTCAGCGACGCCGAACTGCTGGCGCTGCTGCTGCGCACCGGCATCCCCGGAAAACACGTGGTGCAGCTCGCGCAGGAGCTGCTGAACACCTTCGGCGGTGTCGGCGGTCTGCTGCACACCGGGGCCGAGGCGCTCCAGGTCATCAAGGGCCTGGGGCCAGCGAAACGCGCCGAGGTGGTCGCCGTGCTCGAACTCGCGCGCCGGGCGCTCGCCCAGGAACTGCAGCAGAAAGCCCTGTTCGACAGCCCGAAGGCGGTGCGCGAATACCTGCAGCTGCAACTGGGCGCGCGCAACCACGAGGTGTTTGCCGTGCTGTTCCTCGACAGCCAGAACCGGCTGATCGCGCTCGAAGAGCTGTTCCGCGGCACGCTGACGCAGACCAGCGTGTACCCGCGCGAAGTGGTGCTGCGTGCCCTGCACCACCACGCCGCCGCCGTGGTGCTGGCGCACAACCACCCCAGCGGCGAGGCCCGCCCTTCGCGCGCCGACGAGGC
>JAHIQV010000320.1 GCA_018903185.1 Gammaproteobacteria bacterium
CGGAAGATGTCGAGGTTCTGAATGGTCTTGGTGTCATCGCCCATGTGACCGGTCATTTTCTTGCCGGGGAACACGCGACCGGGGTCTTGTGCCATGGAGATGGAGCCCGGGACGTTGTGCGAACGGCTGTTGCCGTGCGACGCGCGCTGGGATTTGAAGTTGTGGCGCTTGATGGTGCCGGCGAAGCCTTTACCGATCGAAGTACCTTGCACGTCCACCTTCTGGCCAGCCGCAAACACAGCAGTGGCAGCCACCACGGCACCGGGCTGGTACTGGGCAGCGACGTCGGAGGCGACGCGGAATTCCTGGATGATTTCACCCGCTTCAACACCGGCCTTGGCCAGGTGGCCCGCTTCGGGTTTGGTGACGCGTGAAGCACGGCGGGCACCAAAGGTGACCTGCAGCGCATCGTAGCCATCGTTGGCTTGGGTTTTGACTTGTGTCACACGGTTGTTGGACACGTCGACCACCGTGACAGGAACTGCGTCCCCATCATCGGTGAACAGGCGCATCATGCCCACCTTGCGACCCAACAACCCGAGGGAGTTGCTAAGACTCATTGTTTTCTCCGTTCCCGACTTCAATTGGCCGGGGCTGATGTTGTGCCCGCCTCTGCCCTGAGGCAGCGCTGCGACACATTGTTAAGGCGCTCCGGACCCACCGGTCAGCACCGAAAAAACGATCATCTCTCAGACCAAAGGCCTGAAAAGCCTACGAGTATAACCAGCAGGCTGAATTTGCGCAAGCCTGACTCTCGCCAGGCTTGCCATGCGTGCATTACTGCAGCTTGATTTCGACGTCCACGCCGGCCGGCAGGTCGAGCTTCATCAGGGCGTCAACCGTTTTATCGGTCGGGTCCACGATGTCCATCAGACGCTGGTGGGTGCGAATTTCGAGCTGGTCGCGCGACGTCTTGTTGACGTGCGGCGAACGCAAGATGTCAAAACGCTTCATGCGCGTCGGCAGGGGCACGGGGCCCTTGACGATGGCCCCGGTGCGCTTGGCGGTGTCCACAATCTCGGCGGCCGAGGTGTCGATCAGTTTGTAGTCAAACGCCTTCAGGCGGATGCGGATCTTTTGCTTGGAAGACATGTGTGTGCTCCTTACGCAATGATCTTGGCAACAACGCCGGCACCAACGGTACGACCACCTTCGCGGATGGCGAAGCGCAGGCCTTCTTCCATGGCGATGGGGTTGATCAGCTTGACCGTGATCGACACGTTGTCACCCGGCATGACCATTTCCTTGCCTTCGGGCAGCTCGATGGAGCCGGTCACATCCGTCGTGCGGAAGTAGAACTGCGGACGGTAGTTGTTGAAGAACGGCGTGTGACGGCCACCTTCATCCTTGGACAGCACGTAGATCTCGCCGGTGAAGTGCGTGTGCGGCTTGATGGAGCCGGGCTTGCACAGCACCTGACCGCGCTGCACGTCTTCGCGCTTGGTGCCGCGCAGCAGGATACCGACGTTGTCGCCCGCCTGGCCCTGGTCCAGCAGCTTGCGGAACATTTCCACGCCGGTGCAGGTGGTCTTCTGGGTGTCGCTGATACCGACGATCTCGATTTCTTCGCCGACCTTGACGATGCCGCGCTCGATACGACCGGTCACGACGGTGCCGCGGCCGGAGATGGAGAACACGTCTTCCACGGGCATCAGGAAGGCACCGTCCACCGCACGGTCAGGCGTGGGGATGTAGGTGTCCAGCGCATCGGCCAGCTTCATGATGGCTTCTTCGCCCAGAGGGCCCTTGTCGCCTTCGAGGGCGAGCTTGGCCGAGCCGTGGATGATGGGGGTGGCGTCACCAGGGAATTCGTACTTGTCGAGCAGCTCGCGCACTTCCATTTCAACGAGTTCGAGCAGCTCGGCGTCGTCGACCATGTCGCACTTGTTCAGGAACACGATGATGTAAGGCACGCCCACCTGACGGGCCAGCAGGATGTGCTCGCGGGTCTGGGGCATGGGGCCGTCAGCGGCCGAGCACACCAGGATGGCGCCGTCCATCTGGGCGGCACCGGTGATCATGTTCTTGACGTAGTCGGCGTGGCCGGGGCAGTCAACGTGGGCGTAGTGGCGGTTGGCCGTCTCGTATTCCACGTGGGCGGTGTTGATGGTGATGCCGCGGGCCTTTTCTTCCGGTGCCGCGTCGATCTGGTCGTAGGCCTTGGCTGCACCGCCGAACTTGGCCGACAGCACGGTGGTGATCGCCGCCGTCAGTGTCGTCTTGCCGTGGTCCACGTGACCGATGGTGCCGACGTTCACGTGCGGCTTGGTCCGCTCAAATTTCTCTTTTGCCATTTTTCAATTCCTAAAGAACAAACCCGTGTCACGGTTTAAGGTCTGCATCACACTGCTGATTCGCCCCGCACGGGGACAGGGCGGCGCGTGATCGCAGACCGGCTAAAACTTACTTGGCGCGCGCCGCAACAATGGCTTCAGCCACGTTGCGCGGTGCTTCGGCGTAGTGCTTGAACTCCATCGAGTAGGTGGCACGGCCTTGCGACATGGAGCGCAGCGTGGTCGAGTAACCGAACATCTCCGACAGAGGCACTTCGGCGCGAATGGCTTTGCCGCCACCGACCATGTCTTCCATGCCCTGCACCATGCCGCGACGGCTGGACAGATCGCCCATCACGTTACCGGCGTAGTCTTCAGGCGTCTCGACTTCCACCGACATCATGGGTTCCAGGATCACCGGACTGGCCTTGCGGCAGCCTTCCTTGAAACCGAAGATGGCGGCCATCTTGAAGGCCATTTCGGACGAGTCCACGTCGTGGTAGGAACCGAAGTGCAGCGTGACCTTCACGTCCACCACCGGATAACCCGCCAGCACGCCAGTCGTCAGGGCTTCGATCACACCCTTTTCCACCGCAGGGATGTATTCGCGAGGAACCACACCGCCCTTGATCGCGTCGACGAATTCAAAGCCTTTGCCGGCTTCGTTGGGCTCGATCTTGAACACCACGTGACCGTATTGGCCCTTGCCGCCGGACTGGCGCACAAACTTGCCTTCGGAGTCTTCCACCGTCTTGCGGATGGTCTCGCGGTAAGCCACTTGTGGCTTGCCCACGTTGGCTTCCACACCGAACTCACGCTTCATGCGGTCAACGATGATTTCCAGGTGCAGTTCGCCCATGCCGGCGATGATGGTCTGACCCGACTCTTCGTCGGTCTTGACGCGGAAAGACGGATCTTCTGCGGCCAGGCGCTGCAGGGCAATGCCCATTTTTTCCTGGTCGGCCTTGGTCTTGGGTTCCACAGCCTGCGCAATCACAGGCTCCGGGAAGACCATGCGCTCGAGCATGATGATGGCATCCGGGTCGCACAGGGTTTCACCCGTGGTCACGTCCTTCAGGCCCACGCAGGCAGCGATGTCGCCGGCGCGAATTTCTTCGACTTCCAGCCGGTTGTTGGCGTGCATCTGAACGATACGGCCAATGCGCTCTTTCTTGCCCTTGATCGGGTTGTAGACCGAATCGCCCTTTTTCATCACGCCAGAGTAGACGCGGACAAAGGTAAGCTGGCCGACATACGGGTCGGTCATCAGCTTGAAGGCCAATGCCGAGAACTTCTCGTTGTCATCAGGCCTGCGGGTCGTGTCGGCTTCGTCGTCGTCCGTGCCCTTGACGTCGGCGATGTCCACCGGGGAGGGCATCAACTCGATCACGGCGTCGAGCATGCGCTGCACACCCTTGTTCTTGAACGCGGTTC
>JAHIQV010000321.1 GCA_018903185.1 Gammaproteobacteria bacterium
CCTTGAGGTCGAACAGCTCCCGGTTGTGCAGCGTGGTGATGTTCTGCTTGAGTGCCTGGTCCTGCACCGCGCGCGCCGCTTCCGGCTTGATCGTGGCCACCAGCCGGAACCCGCTGCCGTCGGGCGTGTCGCTGGACACCAGGTCCGGGAACTGGTCCTGGATCACGGCACGCGCCGCTTCCAGCGTGGCGGCATCGCGCGCGCGCACTTCGATGTTCACCCCGTTGCGGTTGACGCCGCCGTGGCGCACGTTCTTCTCGCGCAGCGCGGTGCGCAGATCGCCCGCGAACACATCCGCGCGGCGCTGCAGCGCAGCCGGCATGTCCACCTGCAGCATGAAGTGCACGCCGCCGCGCAGGTCCAGGCCCAGGTACATGGGCGAAGCGCCCAGCGCCGCCAGCCAGGCGGGCGTGCGCGGCAGCAGGCTCAGCGCCACCACATGGCTCGGGTCGGCCGGATCCGGGTTGAGCGCCCGCTCGATGGCGTCACGCGCCTTCAGCTGGGTGTCGGTGTCTTCAAACCGCGCCCGCACCGACGTGCCCTCGAACTGCACCGTCGAAGCCACCAGGCCCTGCGCGCTCAACGCCTGCTCCACCCGCGTGACGGTGGAGAGATCCACCTTCACCGCGGTCCGGGCGGCCGACACCTGCACCGCGGGCGACTCGCCAAACAGGTTGGGCAGGGCATACAGAGCCCCGATCACCAGCGCCACCGCGATGATCAGGTACTTCCAGAGCGGGTATCTATTCATGAGAAACAGGCCCTTCGGCGCAGAGAGGTCTTCAATCCAGAGTGCCGCAGAACCGGCTTTGCCGGGCTGCAGGCACTGCCCCCTTGAGGGGGTGACGGGCCACGCAGTGAGCCCGGCGCAGGGGTGGGCTTACTTGATCGTGCCCTTGGGCAGCACCTGCGTCACGGCAGAGCGCTGCATCTGGACTTCCACGCCGCTGGCGAGTTCCACACCGATGTAGATTTCGCCGATTCTGGACACCTTGCCCAGGAAACCACCGGCGGTCACGACTTCATCGCCCTTGGCCAGCGCTTCGACCATGGCCTTGTGCTCTTTCTGGCGCTTCATCTGCGGGCGGATCATCACGAAATAGAGCACCACAAACATCAGCACCAGGGGCAGCAGGCCCATGATCGTGGACTGGGTATCACCGCCAGCGGCGGCCTGGGCGTAAGCAGAAGAAATGAACACAGAGGTCTCCAACAAAAATCAGTTCAAAAAACGCCAATGCCCGGGCAGCCTGCGCACAGGTCACCCGGGCGATCCGGAATCAGCCTTTGATTGTATGCGGCCCCCCGCAGGCCGGTGCGGCCGCCACAAGAGGCCCCGCGGTGGCGGGTGCGGCGGTCAGGCCACGCGCACTTCGGCCTGTTCGCCACGGCGCCACTGTTCGCGCAGCCCCGCCCAGCGGCTGCTCGCCGCCGCCAGGTTGCGCGCCTTCACGTGGCCGTAGCCCTTGATCTGCTCGGGCACGCTGGCGATCTCCAGTGCCAGCGCGTGGTTGCCCGCGTCCAGCGTGTCCAGCAGTTCCTCGATCGCGCTGCGGTATTCACCGATCAGGGCGCGCTCGGCGCGGCGCTCTTCGGTGCGGCCGAAGATGTCCAGCGCCGTGCCGCGCAGGCCCTTGAACTTCGCCAGCCAGCGGAAGGCGGTGAACATGTAGGGTCCGAACTTCTGCTTCACCGGTTCGCCCTTCTGATTCTTCTTGCCCAGGATCGGCGGCGCCAGGTGCACCCGCAGCTTGAAGTCGCCCTCGAACTGGCTCGCCAGCCGGGCGTGGAACGCCGGGTCGCTGTGCAGCCGCGCCACCTCGTACTCGTCCTTGTAGGCCATCAGCTTGAAGAGGTAACGCGCCACGGCCGCCGTCAGCGTGGACTTGCCCAGCGGCGCTTCCACCGCCCGCACCTTCTCCACGAAGTGCTGGTAGTCGGCCGCGTAGGCCGCGTTCTGGTAGCCGGTGAGGAACTCGACGCGGCGCGCGATCAGCTCGGCCACGCTCTCGCGCTTCTTGAACTGGATCACCTGCGCCCCGGCACCGGCCGGCGTCACCAGCGCGGCCACGGCCTGCGGGTTGAAGGCGGCGCGGCGGCCCCATTCGAAGGC
>JAHIQV010000322.1 GCA_018903185.1 Gammaproteobacteria bacterium
CCAGACGGGCGCGGCGCCGTCGAACTTCTGCGCCACGATGTGGGCGTCGCGGCCCAGGCCCAGCGTGGCCGGCAGTGACACGTAGTGCCAGCGCCCACCGGTGGCGTTGCGGTGGATGGCGAACGCCACCGCGTAGGCGCCCTGGTCTTTCAGGACCTTGTCGTCCAGCGGATGGCCGGTGTCGAGCTTGCGCGTGAGCGTCACGTCCCAGAAGCCATCGGCCCAGCGCCCTTTGCCTTGCACGGCGATGTCGGCCATCGATTCCTCGGGCGTGCGCAGGATGCGCCGGGGCAGGGTGTCGCCGTTCTGCCATCCGGCAGCAGGATCAAAAGGCACCGCCTCGCCGTCGCGCAGGAAGTAGGTGCTGTCCTGCGACAGCTTGCCGCCCGCCACATCGTCCCACTTCAAGGCCTTGTAGCCGGTGGTGGCGCTGTTGAACATCAGCTTGGGTTGCTTGAGTTCACCGTCCCAGTTGGACGCCGCGCTGCTCTTGCCGGCATCGCCCATCCGCGCTTCGGCGACCACCTGGTCGTCGGACATGTTGATCGGGTTGGAGCGATGACCGCGCCAGTGCCACAGGTCCAGGAAGTAGCCGGCGGCCCGTTGCGCCTTCAAGGTGTCTTCGGTCTGCGTGCTGGCCCAGTCGTTGATGTCGGTTCGTGTCTGCGGCAGGTGCTTGCTGATCTCTTCCTGCTTGAGCTTTTTGCCCAGGTAAGGGTGTGCCTTCACGTCGTCGCCCGCCGCATGCTTTGAGAAGGTGGCGATGCCGGGGCCGATGGCCAGGTAACCACCGTAGCGCGCGAACTCGGGCACGCTGCCGTCGTCCAGCATCATGGCCACGCGGTCCTCGTGCAGGCCATTGGGCTCAGAGCCGGGGACCGCCTTGCCTTTGGTGACCCACTTGCCGTCCTCGAACATGACGACGTCGTGAAAGATGCCCGGCTTCTCGGCGGGCCAGCGGTAGCGGAAGAACATGTCGCTGCCGTTGTAGGCGGCCTGCACCTGCAGGGGCACGGTCAACTGCTGGGGGATGCTGATGTTGCGCTTGGGGTCGTCGCGCACGACACCGGTGCCGTGGGTGATCCAGGAGAGCAGCAAGGCTCCGCCGAACAACGCCACGGCGACCAGCAGGCCGCTTTGCGCAGTGGTTTTTTTCATGGGTGGCTCCTGTGAAGATGAGCGCTCAGCCTAGGCCTCACCGGCAGGCCTCGGTTGATATTTGTCAATAAATGCCATGGGCGACCGCGAGCTGTCAGCCATAGGGCAACAGTCTTAAAAATAGGCCTTCGATTTAAGGCTCGCCTAACAATTGGTCGGGGAAAAGACGTGGACTTTTGCGGGATTGCGCAGGAGGTGCTTCAACACATCCGGGCAGATTCAATCCGTTGAAGGTCAGAACCTTGCCCGTCACAGCCTTTGCTGTGGGGGCTGAGGCCGGTTGGATGTTTGCAAACGTTCGTGTGCCCACACGGCCCAAAGCGCCCAAACCCACCAGACCAACCCCCGGTTCTGAACCGCATCGTGTGGGAGCGCGCCTGCTGCGTCGATTTCTGTTCTGAACCGGCCTCCTGGTGGTCGGTGAAAAGGGCCGCACAACCGGTTACGGTGAACCACGCAAGCTCACGTTTGTTACCGGGCCTCTTAAGCTGCACTTCATCTGGTCCCCTTTCAATACACCCACCAGCACTTGCTGGGTTGCTATTGAAAAAGGATCACTTTCATGAAATCGGTTGTTCTCTCTGCGGTTCTGTTGGCTGTTTCTGGTGTGGCGCTGGCCGGTCCTGCGTGCAATGCCCCGAAGGAAAAATGGATGCCCGAAGCCAGCTTCAAAAAGGGTCTGGAAGACCAGGGTTACCAGATCAAGACCTTCAAGGTCAGCAAGGGCCAGTGCTACGAGATCTATGGCTTTGACAAAACCGGCAAGAAGGTCGAGATCTATTTCGACCCGGTCACCGCGGCCGTTCTGGAAACCAAATAAGCCTGCGAGGCAGACCGTATGCATGCAACGATGAACCTCTCAGCATCGCCGGCCACGGCGCGCCCCGTGTGGGACCGCTTCGTGCGGGTCTTCCACTGGACGCTGGTGTCCTGCGTGCTGCTCAACAGCTTTGTGCTGGAAGACGGCGAAGACCTGCACCAGTGGGTGGGCTATCTGGCCAGCGCGCTGGTCGTGACCCGCATCGTCTGGGGCTTCATCGGTTCGAAGCACGCCCGGTTTGCCGACTTCTTTCCCACGCCGGCCCGCCTGATGCGGCACCTGCGCGGGATGCGCTCTGGCCAGCCCGAGATGCACTGGGGTCACAACCCGCTCGGCGCCGTGATGATGCTGGTGCTCATGGCGCTGGTGCTGGCGCTCGGGGTTACGGGCTGGATGCAGTCGCTCGACGCCTTCTGGGGCGAAGAATGGCTGCAGGATCTGCATGCGCTGGCCGGTGATCTCCTGCTGCTGTCGGCCGGCCTGCACGGTGCTGCCGCGATCGTGATGGGTCGACTGGAGCGCACGCGCCTGGTCAAGGCCATGGTCACCGGGATCAAAGAAACGTACTGAAATGTCCCCCTTGCGTCCCACGCCTTCACTGGCGTGGACCGGGGCTCCACCGCAGCGCGGGTCGCCGGGCGCATGGCACACTGCCGCCATGTCCGCCACCGTCAACCCCGCCGAAGTGGATTTCACCGCCATCCGCGCGCAAGGCGCGGGCGGGCAGAACGTCAACAAGGTGTCCAACGCGGTGCACCTGCGTTTCGCGGTGCACGCGTCGTCACTGCCTGAAGCCGTCAAGGAACGCCTGCTGGCCCTGAGCGACCAGCGCATCACCACCGAGGGCGTGGTGGTGATCAAGGCGCAGACCAGCCGCAGCCTAGAACAGAACAAGGCCGAGGCGCTGGAGCGGCTGCAGGCGCTGGTGGACAGCGTGGCCACGCTGCCCAAGGCGCGCAAGCCAACCAAGCCCACTTTCGGTTCCAAACAGCGCCGGCTCGAAGGCAAGGCCACGCGCTCGCAGGTGAAGCAGCAGCGTGGACGGGTGCGCGGCGTCGATTGAACGCCCGGCGCGCCGTCTAGGGCAACGCTGAGCAAGTCCTTCGTGGCGCGGGCATCCTGCTCTCGGGCGGTCTGCGTCGTTGCAAAGCCTCGCCGGGCCGCCCGGCCCGTCTGCGTTTTGCGCCTTGCAGCCCATCCCGACAGCAGGCGCCCGCATCCACGGCGACTTGTTCGGCGTCGCCTTAAGCATTTTTTAGGAAGTTCTTAAGCGCTATTTAGCAGCGCGCCCGCGGCCGGATTTTTAGACTTTCTTCCATGGCAGGTGACGCATGGGGCGCCGCCGCCAGGCAGCAAACGCGGACCCGTTCCGCCCAAGGAAGTCTTCATGCAGTTCACCCAACAGGAAATGAACCAGCTGGCCGCGGCCAGCACCAGCAGCTCGCGCGAAAACCTCTACGCCGGCATCCACAAGGCGCTGCGCGCCGTGATGACCGACACCCTGCTCGCGGTCGGTCGCGCCGACCCGTCGGACCTGCAGGACGTGGCCGACGCCAGCGGGCGCGTGATCGGGCTGATGGCGCAGTGCGAAGCGCACGTGCAGCACGAAAACAGCTTCGTTCACCCGGCGATCGAGGCGCGCACCCCGGGCGTCTGCGCCGAGGTGGCGCAAGACCACGTCGAGCACCTGCACCACATTCAGCGACTGCGGGCGGCGGCGCAGCAACTGCCGACGTTGGGTGCGCAGCTGCAGGCGGGCGCCCTGCACGCGCTGTACCTGGAACTCTCGCTCTTCGTCGCCGACAACCTGCAGCACATGCACGTGGAGGAGACGCGGCACAACGCCGCACTCTGGAGCGCCTACACCGACGCCGAGCTGCACGCCATCCACGACGCGCTGGTGGCCACGATCGAGCCGGCCGACATGATGCAGGTGATGCGCTGGATGCTGCCGCAGATGCACGCGCTGGAGCGCCTGCAGGTGCTCGGTGGCATGCGCCAGGGCGCGCCGGCGCCGGTGTTCCAGGCTGTGCTCGATGTCGTGCAGCCGCACCTGAGCCCGCGTGACTGGGCCAAGCTCACGCAGGGCCTGGGACTGCCCGCGGTGCCGGGTCTGGCGGCGGCGGTGTAAGGTGCGGGCGCTCGGACTTCAGGCCACGGCCTGGAGTTCGACCGGCCCGCCCACGCACAGGCGGAAGCGCCCGCGGCCGGTCTTTTCAATGCAGAGCTTGGGGCACTGCTCCTGCAGGCGGCGCGAGAGCAGCAGCAGGCGCGCTTCGAGGTTGTCGGCCACGTCGGGCAGGCCCAGCGTGGTGTCGAGCCGCAGCTCGCGGTTGCTGAACTCGCTGCGGCCGCTGCGCTGGTGGTCCCGCAGCAGCTTCCACAAAATGGCGCCGGCCACGCCCTTGATGAGGTAGGCGTTGTCGATGAAGACGCTGTCGTTGGCCGGGTAATAGTGCACCTGCAGCGCCGGTCCCCGGGGCAGGGCGGCGAGCGTGGCTTCGCCGTCCCCGGTGGCTGCGGCGGCTTCCGGCTCTTCCTGCATCAGGTCGATCGCCGCGGCCAGCTGGCCGCCCAGCGTGACCAGCAGGTCTTCGTCCTCGAAACTGAAGCGCAGGTCCTGCGGACTCTCCACGAACAGCACGCCCAGCACGCGGCCGGCCGAGCGCAGCGGCACGG
>JAHIQV010000323.1 GCA_018903185.1 Gammaproteobacteria bacterium
CTGGTGCCCATGCCCGAGCAGATGCACATGCTGGTGGGCAAGGCCGTGAACCTGGCGCGCCTGCAGACCTCGGCCAATGCCGACAAGCAGGTGGCGCTGTTTTTCTGGAACCACCCGCCGGGGGAAAAGAACCAGGGTGCGTCCAACCTGAACGTGCCGCGTTCCATCGAGCACCTGGTGGCGCAGCTCAAGGCCGAGGGTTATGCCTTTGACAGCACCACCGAGAAGGACATCATTGCCGCCGTGGGCCAGATGCTGCGCCCGGGCTACCGCCCTGGCACGCTGCCGGAGCTCATGAAGACAGCGCACTGGGACTTCCTGCCGCTGACCGACTACCAGCGCTGGTTTGCCACGCTGCCGCCCGAGGTGCGCCAGACCGTGAACCGGTTCTGGGGTCCGGCCGACCAGAGCGTCTGGATCGCCAAGAAGAACGGTGTGACAGGCTTCGTGATCCCGCGCATGAAGCTGGGCAAGCTCGTGGTGCTGCCGCAGCCCATGCGCAGCGAGAGCGCCGCCGGGAAGCACGACGAGAAGAAGCTGTTTCACGACACCAAAGTGCCGCTGAATCACTTCTACATGGCCACCTACCTGTGGGCGCGCGAGCAGTTCAAGGCCAGCGCCATCGTGCACTTCGGCACGCACGGCACGCAAGAGTGGACGCCCGGCAAGGAGCGCGGGCTGTGGGCGTTTGACGACCCGAACATCCTGGTGGGCAACACGCCCATCGTGTACCCGTACATCGTGGACAACATCGCCGAGGCCATCCACGTCAAGCGCCGGGGGCGCGGCGTGATCGTGAGCCACCAGACGCCCGCGTTCGCGCCGGCCGGTCTGTCCAACGACTTCGTGAAGATCAACGACCTGATCCGAGAGTACCAGTCGCTGGACAGCGGGCTGGTGAAGGACAACAACCGCAAGCTCATCATCGAGCAGGCGGTGAAGATGAACATGCACAAGGACATGGCCTGGAAAGTGGCCGACCTGGAGCGCGACTTCGACAAGTTCCTGCGCGACATCGAGGACTATCTGGAAGACCTGGGTTCGGCCATGCAGCCGCTGGGGCTGCACACCCTGGGCCAGGACGCCGAACGCGCCCACCTCATCAGCAACGTGATGCAGATGCTGGGCCAGCCCTTGTACGAACAGACCGGCGTGAAAAACGCGAAGGCCGCGTTCAAGGGGGATTACAAGGCGCTGCAGCAGACCCGGCCCTACCGCTTCGTGGAGGACCACGTGTTCTCCGACCGACCGGTGGACGAGCTCACCGACACGCGGCTGCGCGCGCTGGCACTGCGCGGGCGCAAGTTCCTGGTGGACTTGCGGGCGGCCTGGGAGATCGAGGGCGTGAGTCAGGGGTTGTCGGCGCGCTGGATCGACCCGTCCTACGGGGGCGACCCGATCCGCAACCCGGACGCGCTGCACACCGGGCGCAACATGTACGGCTTCGACCCCGGGCGTGTGCCCACGCGAGCCGCCTACGAGGCGGGGCGCCAGGCGGTGCAGCAGCTCATCACCAGCTACCAGGCCACGCACGGCAAGTTCCCCGAGAAGCTGGCCTTCTCCATGTGGAGCACCGAGACCATGCGCCATCTGGGCATGCTGGAGGCGCAGATTCTCTACGCCATGGGCGTCAAACCCCAGTGGGACGAAGGCGGACGCGTGGTGGGCATGGAGGTGATTGCGTTGGCGGAACTCGGGCGCCCCCGCATCGACGCGGTGATCTCGCTCACCGGCCTGTACCGCGACCAGTTCCCGAACGTGATGGAGCGCTTCAACGAAGCCGTGGTCATGCTGGCGGCCTTGAAGGAGGACGGCCAGCAGAACTTCATCAAGGCCAACACCGAGCGCATCCAGGCCGCGCTGCTGGCCCAGGGGGTGAAGCCCGAGGAAGCCCGCGAGTTCGCGCTGACGCGGGTCTTCGGCAACGAAAGCGGCGACTACAGCACCAAGCTCACCGACGCCTCACTGGCGTCCGACACCTGGGACGAGGGCGACGGCAAGCTGGAACGGCTCTACCTGTCGCGCATGTCCTGGGCCTACGGGCCCAACACCGCGAACTGGAGCCGCAAGCTCACCGACGCCAAAGGCCAGGAGATCAACGCCTACGCCGAACACCTGCGCGGCACCAACGCGGCCGTGTTCTCGCGCTCCAGCAACCTGCGCGGCCTGCTGGACACCGACCATCCGTTCGAGTACCTGGGCGGCATCTCCAAGGCGGTGAAGTTCCTGGACGGCCAGAACCCGCAGCTCTACATCTCCAACATGCGCGACCCGAACAAGGCCAAGCTGGAGACGGCGGAGCGGTTCATGGCCACCGAGCTGCGTTCGGTCTACCAGCACCCCAACTGGATGAAGGAGATGCAGAATGAGGGCTATGCGGGCACGCTGCAGATGC
>JAHIQV010000324.1 GCA_018903185.1 Gammaproteobacteria bacterium
ATGACCGGCGGGCCGGGCGGCACTTCCACCACCTTGACGCGTGCGCCATGGCTGGCCGCGATCTGCTCCAGCGCGGGGCGGTGGCGCTGCGCGATGGCGTGGCTCTGTTCGCTGCGGTCGTGCGCGTCGATCAGGTTCACCTGCAGGTCGCCGCCTTCGGCTTCGGCGCGCAGGTAGTACTGGCGCACCAGGCCGTTGAAGGTGATGGGGCTGGCGGTGCCGGCGTAACCCTGCACGTTGGCCACTTCGGGCTGCGCGGCGAGGTAGGCCGTCATGTCCTGCAGCGCGGCGGTGGTGTTTTCGAGCGGCGTGCCGGCGGGCATGTCCACCACCACCTGGTACTCGCTCTTGTTGTCAAACGGCAGCATCTTGAGCACCACACCCACGAACGAGTTGGGCACCAGCGCCAGGCTCACCGAAAGCAGCAGCGCACCGCCGATGCCGGCGGCCAGCAGCCAGCGCTTCTTCGCGCTCTGCAGCAGCGGCGTGAGCGTGCGGGTGAAGAAATTTTGCAGCGTGCGCGTGATCTTGCCCGGGCCGTGGGCAGCGTGGCCTTCGCCCGTTTTCGTCAGCTTGAGCGCGAGCCAGGGCGTGACGGTGAAGGCGATGGCCAGCGAGATCGCCATGCCCATGCTGGCGTTGATCGGGATCGGGCTCATGTACGGGCCCATCAGGCCGCTCACGAAGGCCATGGGCAGCAGCGCGGCGATCACGGTGAAGGTGGCGAGGATGGTGGGGCCACCCACTTCGTCAACCGCGCGCGGGATGATCACGGAGAGCGGCACGTCGGGCGTGAGCATGCGGTGGCGGTGGATGTTTTCCACCACCACGATGGCGTCATCGACCAGGATACCGATGGAGAAGATCAGCGCGAACAGCGAGACGCGGTTGAGCGTGAAGCCCCAGGCCCAGCTGGCGAACAGCGTGGCCGTGAGCGTGAGGATGACGGCCGCGCCAACGATCACCGCCTCGCGCCGGCCCAGCGCCAGACCCACCAGGATGATCACGCTGCCGGTGGCGAAGATCAGCTTCTGGATCAGCTTGTTGGCCTTGGCGGCGGCGGTTTCGCCGTAGTCGCGCGTGATGGCGACTTCCACGTCGTCCGGGATCACGGTGTTCTTCAGGTTGTCCAGCCGCTCGCGCACGCCAGCGGCCACGTCCACCGCGTTTTCACCGGGCTTCTTGGTCACGGTGATGGTCACGGCCGGGTGGTTCTGGCCTTGTTGTCCGGCGTGGGCCGCATCGGCGGCGCCGGGCGTGAACCACACGTAGCGTTGCGGCAGCTGGGCACCGGCTTCCACCCGCGCGACCTCGCGCAGGTAGATCGGGCGGCCATTCGACACGCCGACCACGATGTCGCCCACGTCTTGGGCGTTCTGCAGGAACTCGCCGGTTTCCACCGACAGCATGCCGGGCTCGCCCGCCGCGGGGCTGGGGTTGATCACCGAGCCCGAAGGCATGGCCTGGTTGGCCGAAGCAATGGCGCCCTGCAACGCCTGCACGCTCACGCCGCGCTCGCGCAGCCTGGCGGGCTCCAGCCACACATGCACCGCGCGACCGGGGCCGCCGATGGTGACCACCTCGCGTGTGCCGGGCACGCGCTTGAGTTCGGTCTCGACCGCGTGCGCCACCCGCTCCAGATCGAGGGCGCTCTGCGCGTCTTTGGTCCACAGCGTGGCCGCCAGCACCGGCACGTCATCAATGCCCTTGGGCTTGACGATGGGGGTGAGCACACCCAGGCCCTGGGGCAGCCAGTCCTGGTTGGCGTTGAGCACGTCGTACAGGCGCACCAGCGCCTCGGTGCGCGGCACACCCACCTTGAACTGCACCGTGAGCACCGCGACGCCGGGGCGCGCCACCGAGTAGCTGTGTTCGATGCCCTGGATCTGCGAGAGCACGTGTTCGGCCGGAGCGGCGACCATCTTCTCCACGTCGGCGCTGGACGCGCCGGGGAAAGGAATGATCACGTTGGCCATCGTCACGTTGATCTGTGGCTCCTCCTCGCGCGGCGTGACCAGCACGGCGAACAGGCCGAGCAGCAGCGCGACCAGCGCCAGCAGCGGCGTGATGGCGTTGGACTGGAAAGCCCGCGCCACGGAGCCCGAGAAGCCGAGCTTCTCGGGTGGGGATGCATCGTTGGGGTGGCTCATGCTGGCCCCTTATTTCACGACTGGCTGTGCGCCAGACAAACCCGCGCGCACCGGGTCCAGCGCCACGCGGTCGCCGGCTTTCAGACCGGCCAGGACCTCGACGCCGGCCGCCCCGTGCGAGGCACCGGTGCGCACCGCGCGCAGCGCGAAGCCCGCGGGCTGGCCCTCGCCGCGGGTGGCCACCACGTACACGCCGGTGAGTTCGCCGCGGCGCAGCAGCGCCGACTCGGGCACCACCAGGCGCTGGTTGTCGGGCTGCCCCGTGCCGCCGACAAAGCGCACGCGCACCTGGCGTCCGGGCACCTGGCTGGCGCCGTCGGCCGCGCTCAGGTCGAGCCGCCATTCAACCGTCTGAGATACCGGGTCTGCTGCCGGCAGGCTGGTCTTGCTCGCGGGCGCCACCCACTGGCTGGTCCCCGGCAGCTGCACCTCGACGCGCTGCGCCTGCTGGGCCAGCGTCTGCATCGAAGCCGGCACATGCACCACGGCGCGGATCGGCTGCGGCGCGTAGACCGTCAGCACCGGTGTGCCGGGCATGGCCAGCCCACCGGCTTCGGCGTGCGTCTGCAGCACCCAGCCGTCGTACGGAGCGGTCAGGCGCGTGAAGCCCTGGGCCACGCTCGCCTGCGTCTGGCCGGCGCGGGCGGCCGCGGCACCGGCCTGAGCTGCCTTGTACTGCGCCTGTGCCGTGTCCAGCGCGGCCTGGGCCAGGAAGCCCTGGGCACGCAGTTCGCGCGAGCGCTCGTAGGCCGCCTTGGCGTTGGCGAGGTTGGCATCGGCCTGGGCAAAACCCGCCTGCGCCTGCGCCACACCCGCCTGGGTGGCACGGTCGTCGATCACGGCCAGCACCTGACCCGCCTGCACGCGATCGCCGGCCTTGACCGACAGCGTGGCGATGCGGCCCGAAGCCTGGGCCGAGAGCACGCTCTGGCGCACGGCCTGCAGGCTGCCGTCCAGCTCCAGACCGGCGCCCACCGCCTGTGCACCCAGCGTCATCACCGGCACCTGCGGCCCGGCGACGGCCTGCGCCTCATCGGCCGCCCTCACCGACCCGGCCATCAGCACCGCCGCACCGGCGATCAGGCTG
>JAHIQV010000040.1 GCA_018903185.1 Gammaproteobacteria bacterium
AAAGAGCGCGCGCACGCGCTCCAGATCGTCGGGGGTGTCGACCCCCGGCCCGGGGGCCTGCGTGCTCACATGGACCGCGATGCGTTCGCCATGCCAGAGCACACGCAACTGTTCCAGCGATTCGGTCCGCTCCATGGGCGCGGGCTCCAGCGCCGGAAAGCGGCGCAGAAAGCCGGAGCGGTAGGCGTAGATGCCGATATGGCGCAAAGGCGCGGGCGAGGGCAGGGTGTTGCGGTGGGACGCATCGGCCATGCCATCGCGCCACCAGGCAATGGGCGCACGGCTGAAGTACAACGCGGTCTGTGCGCGGTCGAGCACTACCTTGACGACGTTCGGGTTGAGGAAGTCGGCCATGTGATCGATGGCGTGCGCCGCGGTGCTCATCACGCAGTCTGTGCGGCGCTGGAGGTCCAGTGCCACGGCATCAATCAGCGACGGGTCCATCAGCGGCTCATCACCCTGCACATTGACCACCACGGCGTCATCCGCCAGGCCCAGTTGTTCGCAGGCTTCGGCCAGCCGGTCGCTGCCGGACGCGTGGTCGGTGCGTGTGAGCAGGGCGGTGATGCCGTGCGCTTCACAGGCTGCGACGATGCGTGCGTCGTCTGCAGCGACCACACAGCGGCTGGCGCGACTCTGCTGTGCGCGCTGCGCCACGCGCACCACCATCGGCAGGCCACCGATGTCGGCCAGCGGCTTGTCGGGCAGGCGGCTCGAAGCGAGCCGTGCCGGAATCAGCACGGTGAACGCACCTGGAGCCACGTCCAGGCTCATGGGGCCGGTGAAGGGCGGGGCGGGCGGGCCGCTTCTTCTTCAGTGATCGGGCGGGCCTCGTGCTCCAGCAGGATAGGGATACCGTCGCGCACGGCGTAGGCCAGCCGCGCACTGCGGGAGATCAGTTCCTGTTTCTCACGATCAAAGATCAGCGGGCCCTTGGTGACCGGGCAGACCAGCAATTCAAGCAGTTTGGTGTCCATGCGGGAATGATAGTCGGCAGATGGTCAGCGGATGCGCTGGATTGACGCGAGGCGACGGTCCAGCGCCTCAAAGAAGGCCGCTTCGGGACGCAACTCCAGTGGGACCGCCCAGGCCTGACGGGCATCGCCTGAGGCCGGCTCAGGCCTGCAGGCGAACAGCTTGACAGCATCCTTTTCGGTGCACAGCAGCGGGCCTGTGCTCTGCTCCAGCAGTTCTGCATAGGCCTGTTGACCTGCGTGATCGGGCAGCGCCACGGTTGCTGCCAGGGTGAGCCCGCGGGCGCGCAGCATGTCGAAAAAAACCGAGGGGCGTGCGATGCCGGCCAGCGCCGTGACGGGTTGGTCCTGGAAATCGCGCAAGGGGCGGCGCTGCCCCTGCGGTCCGACGGCGTGATCGGCCAGGCGTCGCGTGGCTTCGAAAACGGGCAGATTGCACGGCCTTTCCAGCGGGGTGGTCGACGGGACCACGGCGGGGGATTCGCTGCGCTGATTCAACACCAGGTCCGGTCGAAAGGGGTTGCCCTTCCCGGGCGGCCAGGGCTCGCGCAGCAGCCCTGCGGGCAGCAACCAGCCGTTGCCGGTGCTGCGGTCGTCGAACACGGCTATCGACAGGTCGCGGCCCAGCGCCAGGTGCTGCAGGCCATCGTCGCAGACGATCAGGTCTACCCCGGGGTGCGCTGCGAGCAGGGCTTGGCCGGCCTCGGAGCGACGGGCCGCCACGAACACCGGCACGCCAGCACTGCGCCGGATCAGGGCGGGCTCGTCGCCGCTGTCGGTGGCTGGCGTGTCGGGATGCACTTCCAGCACGCCAGTGCCACGGCGACCGTGTCCGCGTGACACCACGCCTGGTTGCCAGCCACGCTGTTGCAGATGTTGCAGCAGGGCCAGCACGGTCGGCGTCTTGCCGGCGCCGCCCACGACCACGTTGCCCACCACGATGACCGGCACCGGCAGGCGAACGGTCTTCAGCACGCCGGCGGCAAAGAGCCCGCGGCGCAGGGCGGTCAGCCATCCATACAGGATCGAAACAGGCCAGAGCAGATGGGCCAGCGGACCGCGGGTCCGCCAGATGCCCTGCCAGCGGGCCTGCCCTTTGTCGAGGCGCTGTGGCTGGGCAGCGGGCACGGTCAGGGCTTGCTGCGCGCGCGCTGGGAGCCCGACTGCTGGGTGGCGAAGGTGATCTGCACCAGGCCGGCACGGCGGGCGGCGTCCATCACGTTGATGACCGACTGGTGGGTCGCGGCGGCGTCCGCGCTGATGACGATGACCACCTCGCGGTTGTCCTGCGACGCTTGTGTGAGTGCGCGGGTCAGCATCTCCACACCCGAGCCTTCGAGCACGTCCTTGTTGATCGCGTAGCGACCGTCGCTGCTGACGGAAACGATCACTTCTTCGGGTTCGGTGCGCTGCGCCTGGGCATCGGCCACCGGCAGGTTGACCTGCAGCTGCGTGAATTTGCTGTAGGTCGTGGTGAGCATCAGGAAGATCAGCACCACCAGCAGGATGTCGATGAACGGGATCAGGTTGATCTCGGGTTCATCGCGGGAGCCGGGCCGGAAGTTCATGCGGCCTCCCGGGCAGGCCGCGCTGCGCCGCGCGTGTGAAAGGGGGTGTGAAGCGTCATTTGCGCAAGGTCAGCAGGTGACGGGTGAAACGCTCGGAAGCGATTTCCATGATCAGCAGGTAATCATCGACCCGGGCGCGGAAGTAGCGCCAGAAGATCAGGGCCGGGATGGCCACCATGAGGCCAAAGGCGGTGTTGTACAGCGCGATCGAGATGCCATGCGCCAGCTGGCCGGGATTGCCCCCGCCGGGGACCGTGCCCATGCCACCATCACCGGCTTGCGAGCCGAAGATTTCGATCATGCCGATGACCGTTCCAAGCAGGCCCAGCAGCGGGGCGGCGGACGCGATGGTGGCCAACGCACCCAGGTAGCGCTGCAGTTTGGCGGCCGTCTGGCGTCCTGCACCCTCGAGGCTGG
>JAHIQV010000325.1 GCA_018903185.1 Gammaproteobacteria bacterium
GGTTTGACCGTATGGTCGCCCTTGCTCCATCTTCTGGCCAGCTCCTCAGCCTTCCCATATGGAGGCTGCTCGATCCGCGACCAATCGATCACGTCGAGTGGCATGACTTGGCACAGGTGCTGGGGATAATTCATCTTGAGCAGCTAGGTGAACCCTTGACTGCCATGCCACCTACAGCCGCGTGGATGATCACTATGCGAGCCAGTGCCATGGAGGACGAATGTGAGCATTTCGTCAACTATCTTGGCCATCAACCAGACCGGGCAGTCATGACCACCGTGCTGCTACAGCTTCGCCGTTGGGAGGCTCTGGGCAACTTGATTGGCTACGATTTGTCATTACAGCAGGCGCTTCGAGCTGCAAGTCACCCCACAGCTGCCCTCGATCTTGCGGTCTTGCAACCAAGAATTGAGGAGTACATAGTGCAATGCTTTGGCGCTGTGCTGGTTCCCTACCCCGAGCTAAACCTTGACACGCAAACTGAGCGTATTGCAGCTGGTCGTAGCGCTTGGGAAAGGCGAGTGTTGGTCGGACGAGGCGTGGGTCAGCCGGGTTTCGATGCCGCTGTCTAGACGTTTTGCAAAAAAGCGACCCCTGAGATTCAACTGAATCTCAGGGGTCGAGGGGAGCGGACAGACTTGCAGGTTTCACCGGCGAAACTTGCAACTTATGTTGACAAACTTGCAGGTTATGGCGTCACCCACAGCTGAGCGCCTTCGGAACGGCCGGACGGTGCTCATCCGCAGGTGCCGAGATGGCCGCAGGAGGTGCAGTAATCGCAGCCGTCCTTGCGGATCATGGCGTGTGCACCGCACTCCGGGCACTTTTTGCCGGCCATCACGCCCGAGGGCATGCCGGTGAGTTCGGGCATGGCCGGCGCCGGGGCAGCCGCCACCACACCCAGCTGGGCGCGGCGCGCGATGATGTTCTGCAGCGCATAGGCGATGGCAGCGACTTCGGAGTCGTGCCACATCGGCACGTGCGTGCCATCGGCCTTCTGGTACGTGCCCAGGCGCACGGGGCCGCGGTCCCAGGCGACCTTGCGCATGTCGGACAACGCACGCCCCAGGAAACCGCCGCGAGCGGCCAGCGAGAGCATGCGCATGGTGGAGGTGATCCACTGCTGCGATTCACCGCTCTGGCCCACGGGCATGAAGAACTCGATGGCGCGTTCCACCGTGCCATTGCCTTCGGCCGCGGGCACCGGCAGGAAGGAGACCACGATGTACAGCGTCTTGTGGCCTTCCTGCGTCCAGTACTCGATCTTGTCGGCCACGGCCGACAGCGCACCCTTGGGGCGACTCTCGATCACGGTGCGCATCGGGTCCACGGGCGCTGCGGGCGCCGGGGCCGCATCGGCCTTGGCGTCGGTCGCGGCGCTGCCGGTGTCGAGCACCGAGCCGAGGATGCTGTTGGGCCGGTAGGTGGCCATGCCCTTGAGGTTGGCGCGCCAGGCCTTCTGGTACAGGCTCTTGAAGTCCTGGAAGGGGTAGTCGGCCGCGACGTTGACCGTCTTGGAAATGGCGGTGTCCACGAAGGGCTGCACCGCTTCCATCATGGCGATGTGTTCGCCCGCGCTCATGGCCAGCGCGTTGACGAAGTAGTCGGGCAGCTGGTCCACGTCACCGCCGAGTTCGCGGTACAGGCGCCAGGCGTGGTCTTCCACCGCGTACTCGCTGGTGCTGCCATCGGCCTCGCGCTTCTTGCGGCGGTACATCCAGGAGAACGGCGGTTCGATGCCGTTGGAGGCGTTGTCGGCAAAGGCCAGGCTGACCGTGCCGGTGGGCGCGATCGAGAGCAGGTGGCTGTTGCGCAGGCCGTTTTTGCGGATGGCCTTCTTGATCGCCTCGGGCAGGCGGCTGGCGAAGGTGCCAGGGGCCAGGTAGCCCTCGGCGTCGAACTTGGGGAACACGCCCTTTTCCTTGCCCAGCTCGACCGAAGCGAGGTAGGCGGCATTGCGCATGCGCTCGGCGATCTGGGCCGCCATGGCGCGGCCTTCTTCGCGGTCGTAGCGCACGCAGAGCATGGCCAGGGCATTGCCCATGCCGGTGAAGCCGACGCCGATGCGGCGCTTGGCGGCGCTTTCGGCGCGCTGCTGCTCCAGCGGCCAGAAGGTGACGTCGAGCACGTTGTCGAGCGCACGCACCTGCATCGCCACGGCCTGCTCGAACGATTCGAAATCGAACACCGGCACACCGCCAAAGCCAAACGGGTTCTTGACGAAACGCGTGAGGATGATGGGGCCAAGGTCGCAGCAGCCGTAGGGCGGCAAGGGCTGTTCGCCACAGGGGTTGGTCGCCGCGATGGTTTCGCAGTAGTGCAGGTTGTTGTCGGTGCCGATCTTGTCGAGGAACAGGATGCCGGGTTCGGCAA
>JAHIQV010000326.1 GCA_018903185.1 Gammaproteobacteria bacterium
ATGTCCACATAGACAAAGCCGGCCAGGCGCGCGTTTTCGCTGCGCAGCATGGGCGGACCGTCGGCGATGCGCAGGCGCGCCACGTCGGCGAGCACGAGCCTCTGGCCACGCGGGGTGACGATGGGCAGCTCGCGCAGGGCGGCGAGCGAGTCGCGCGCATCGCGCGGGTAGCGCAGGTTGATCGGATACCGCTGCAGCCCCTCCACGGTCTCGCCGATGTTCATGCCACCCACCGCGCCCGAGACCACGTCCTGAACGTCGGCGATGTTCAGGCCGTAGCGCGCTGCGTCGTCGCGGCGGATGTCCACGTCGATGTAGCGTCCGCCGCTCAGGCGCTCGGCCAGCGCGCTGGTGACGCCGGGTACGCCCTTGACCACCGTTTCAATCTGCTGCGTGAGGCGGTTGATGGTGGCCAGGTCGGCGCCGGCGACCTTCACACCCACCGGGCTCTTGATGCCGGTGGCGAGCATGTCGATGCGGTTGCGGATCGGCGGCACCCAGATGTTGGCCAGGCCGGGCACGCGCACGGTGCGGTCCAGCTCATCCACCAGGCGCTCCGGCGTCATGCCCGCGCGCCATTGCTCGCGCGGCTTGAACTGGATGGTGGTCTCGAACATCTCCAGCGGCGCGGGGTCGGTGGCGCTGTCGGCGCGGCCGGCCTTGCCGTACACGCTGTGCACCTCGGGCACGGTCTTGATCAGGCGGTCGGTCTGCTGCAGCAGTTCGGCGGCCTTGGCGGCCGACAGGCCGGGCAGCGCGGTCGGCATGTAGAGCAGGTCGCCCTCGTCCATCGGCGGCATGAACTCGGCGCCGATGTGCTGCAGCGGCCAGACGCTCACCCCCAGCAGCACGGCGGCCACCAACAGGGTCACCTTCGGCCCCTTGAGCACGGCGTCGAGCACCGGCCGGTACAGCGCGATCAAACCGCGGTTGAGCGGGTTGGCGGTCTCTTCGGGTATGCGGCCGCGCACCAGGTAGCCCATCAGCACCGGAATCAGGGTGACCGCCAGACCCGCGGCCGCCGCCATGGCGTAGGTCTTGGTGTAGGCCAGCGGCGCAAACAACCGCCCCTCCTGCGCCTGCAGGGTGAACACCGGAATGAAGCTCAGGGTGATGATCAGCAGCGAGAAGAACAAGGCC
This sequence comes from Gammaproteobacteria bacterium, assembly GCA_018903185.1. Lineage (GTDB taxonomy): Bacteria > Pseudomonadota > Gammaproteobacteria > Burkholderiales > Burkholderiaceae_C > Hydrogenophaga. The sequence goes on from JAHIQV010000326.1 coordinate 1,141, forward strand.
GGGCCGACCTCTGCCGCAGCGTGGCCAATCACGTGCCAACGTGGCTCGCCTTCGAGCGTCTCCCCCGGGTGTTCGTGCGCCCAGCGCTCCAGGTGCTTGTGCGCGTTTTCGATCATCACCACCGCCGCGTCCACCATGGCGCCAATCGCGATGGCGATGCCGCCGAGCGACATGATGTTGGCGTTCACGCCCTGCTGGTGCATCACGATGAAGGCCGCCAAGATGCCCAGCGGCAGCGAGACGATGGCCACCAGGGCGCTGCGCAGGTGAAACAGGAACAGCGCGCACACCAGCGCGACCACGCCAAATTCCTCCAGCAGCTTGATGCCCAGGTTGCTGGCCGCTCGCTGAATCAGCCCAGAGCGGTCGTACACGGGCACGATCTCCACCCCTTCGGGCAGGCCGCGTTGCAGCTCCGCCAGCCGCGTCTTGACGGCTTCAATGGTCTGCAGGGCGTTCTTGCCCGAGCGCATGATCACCACCCCGCCGACCGCTTCGCCCTCGCCGTTGAGTTCACCGATGCTGCGCCGCATCTCGGGCCCGACCTGCACGCGCGCCACGTCGCCCAGTCGCACCGACACGCCGGCGTCGGTGGTCTTCAGGGGCAGGGCCCGGAAGTCGTCCAGGGTTTTCAGGTAACCGTTGGCGCGCACCGCGTATTCGGCCTCGCCGAGTTCCAGCACCGAGCCGCCGGCCTCCTGGTTGCCGCGCGCCACGGCCTCGCTCACCATCTGCTGCGTGATGCCGTAGGCCGCCAGTTTGTCCGGGTCGAGCACGATCTGGTGCTGTCGCACCATGCCGCCGATGCTGGCGACCTCGGCCACGTCGGGCACGGTCTTGAGCTCGAAGCGCAGGAACCAGTCCTGCAGCGAGCGCAGCTGGGCCAGGTCCTGCCGCCCGGTGCGGTCGATCAGCGCGTACTGGTAGATCCAGCCCACGCCCGTGGCGTCGGGGCCGAGCGATGACTTCGCCGTCGGCGGCAGGCGGGACTGCACCTGGTTCAGGTATTCGAGCACCCGCGAGCGCGCCCAGTACAGGTCCACGCCGTCGTCGAACAGCACATAGACAAAACTGTCGCCAAACATGGAAAACCCGCGCACCGCCTTGGCACCAGGCACCGAAAGCATGGTGGTGGTCAGCGGGTAGGTGACCTGGTTTTCCACGATCTGCGGCGCCTGTCCGGGCCAGCTGGTGCGGATGATGACCTGCGTGTCCGACAGGTCCGGCAGTGCGTCCAGCGGCGTGCGCAACATCGAAACCACGCCCCAGGCGGTGATCATCACCGTGGCCATCAAAACCAGGAAGCGGTTGGCGATGCTCCAGTGGATCAGGCGCGCGATCATTGCTTCGCTCCCGTGGCTGCGGGTTGGATTCGCGTGATCTGAGGGATGTCGCCATCGCGCATCTCGAACTCAATGCGCACCGCAAGGCCCGCAGACAGCTCCTTGGGCCGCTGGTCGGCCGGTGGCAACTGGAAATCCATGGTCATGGCCGGCCATTTGAGTGCAGGTATGGCTGGGTGTTGCAAGGTCACGGTGTCGCCATCCACCGCCTTCACCTCGGCAGGTGTCTGGTGCGTTGTCGGCGGCATGGCGCCTGGCTTCTCCGGCATC
>JAHIQV010000327.1 GCA_018903185.1 Gammaproteobacteria bacterium
AACAACACCCACCACCCCCATGAAACTCCTGCAACCGCCCGGCTGGGCCACCCCCAAGGGATACGCCAACGGCGTGGCAGCCCGCGGCACGCTGGTGTTTGTCGGTGGGCAAATCGGCTGGAACAGCGAACAGGTGTTCGAGTCCGACGACTTCATCGCCCAGACCCGCCAGGCGCTGTTGAACATCCATGCCGTGCTCGCCTGCGCCGGCGCCGGGCCAGAACACATGGTGCGCATGACCTGGTACATCGTCGACCGGGTGGAGTACAACGACCGACTGCGTGAACTCGGCACCGTGTACCGCGAAGTGATGGGGAAAAACTTCCCGGCCATGACCTGCGTGGAGGTGAGCGCTCTGGTGGAAGAGCGGGCCAAGATCGAGATCGAAGTGACAGCGGTTCTTCCGGATTGATACCGCAGACGAACGTCGGGCTGCACAAGGCGAGAGCAGAAACAACAAAGCCCGCTGAAGCGGGCTTTGTTGAGGAACTCTGGCAAGTTCCGGATTGGTTGCGGAGGCAAGATTTGAACTTGCGACCTTTGGGTTATGAGCCCAACGAGCTACCAGGCTGCTCCACTCCGCGTCAAGCCTTGTATTCTATCACGCTTTAGCGTCGTCTGCCACCGGAGCGGCATCTTCTGCCCGGTCCACCAGTTCGACCAGCGCCATGGGTGCATTGTCACCCACGCGGTACCCCATTTTGAGAATGCGGGTATAGCCACCGGGACGAGCGGCAAAGCGCGGACCCAGTTCATTGAACAGCTTGACGACCACATCGCGGTCGCGCAGGCGGTCAAACGCCAGACGGCGGTTGGCCACGGTGGCCACTTTGGCCAGGGTGATCATGGGTTCAACCACGCGGCGCAGCTCTTTGGCCTTGGGCACCGTGGTCTTGATGACTTCGTGCGTGAGCAGCGAGTTCATCATGTTGCGCAGCATGGCGAGGCGGTGCTCGCTGGTGCGGTTGAGTTTGCGAAGTCCGTGTCCGTGACGCATGGTGAGTTCCTTTCAGTGTTTTGCCTCCAGCCGTATCAGGTACTGGAGGTTCGTCAGACGGGTGTCGACGAGTTCAGTGTTTGTCGAGACCAGCCGGCGGCCAGTTTTCGAGCTTCATGCCCAAGGTCAGGCCGCGCGAAGCGAGCACTTCCTTGATTTCGTTGAGCGACTTGCGACCCAGGTTGGGGGTCTTGAGCAGCTCGTTCTCGGTGCGCTGGATCAGGTCACCGATGTAATAGATGTTTTCTGCCTTGAGGCAGTTGGCCGAACGCACGGTGAGTTCAAGCTCGTCCACCGGACGCAGCAGGATCGGATCGAACTGCTGCGAGCTGCGCTGGGCAGGCGCGTCGAATGCCGACAGTTCCACGCCTTCGAGCTGAGCGAACACCGCCAGCTGCTCCACCAGGATCTTGGCCGAAGCACGAACGGCTTCTTCAGGACCGATGGAACCGTTGGTTTCGATTTCCAGAACCAGCTTGTCGAGGTCGGTGCGCTGTTCAACGCGGGCGCTCTCGACGGTGTAGCTCACGCGCCTCACGGGCGAGAACGAAGCGTCCAGCACAATGCGGCCGAGTGAACGCGACTGGTCGTCGTTGCGACGCAGGCTGCCCGGCACGTAACCACGGCCTTTTTCGACCTTGATCTGCATGTCCAGCTTGGCGCCGGCCGACAGGGTGGCAATGACGTGGCCGGGGTTGACGATCTCGACGTCGTGCGGCGTCTGGATGTCAGCCGCCGTGACCAAGCCTTCGCCGTCCTTGCGCAGGCTCAAGGTGACTTCGTCGCGGTTGTGCAGCTTGAAGACCACGCCCTTGAGGTTGAGCAACATGTTGACAACATCTTCCTGCACGCCGTCGATGGAAGAGTACTCGTGCACCACCCCAGCGATGGTGACTTCGGTGGGCGCATGGCCGGTCATGGACGACAACAGCACGCGACGCAATGCGTTGCCCAGCGTGTGCCCGTAGCCGCGCTCAAAGGGCTCCAGGGTCACTTTGGCGCGATTGGTCGAAATTTGCTCGACGTTGATGGTTTTGGGCTTGAGCAGATTGTTCAGCATTCAGACTTCCTTCAGTACCCTCGGCTCGTTACACCGATAAGGCAGACGGAGCATGGCCCGGCCGCTGCCATGAAGCAGTGACCGGGAACGAAATTAACGGGAATACAGTTCGACGATCAGCGATTCGTTGACGTCGGAGGCGAATTCGTCGCGGTCAGGCGACTTCTTGAACACGCCTTCAGCCTTGTCGACCGACACGTCGACCCAGGCCGGGAAACCGATCTGTTTGGCCAGTTCCAGCGCCTCGATCACACGGGCCTGCTTCTTCGACTTCTCGCGCACGGCGATGACATCACCGGCCTTGACCGAGTAGGAAGGGATGTTGACCGATTGCCCATTGACGGTGATCGCCTTGTGCGACACGATCTGGCGCGCTTCAGCGCGGGTGGAGGCAAAGCCCATGCGGAAGACCACGTTGTCGAGACGCGCTTCGAGGAGGAACAACAGGTTGGCGCCGGTGTTGCCACGGCGGCGATCGGCTTCAGCGAAGTAGCGGCGGAACTGGCGCTCCAGAACGCCATAGGTGCGCTTGACCTTCTGCTTCTCGCGCAGCTGCACGCCGAAATCGGAGGTGCGCTGACCCGAGGTGCGGCCATGCTGACCGGGCTTGGAATCAAATTTGGCCTTGTCGCTGATCGAGCGGCGGGCGCTCTTGAGCAACAGGTCAGAGCCTTCACGGCGGGAAAGTTTGGCCTTGGGGCCGAGGTAACGTGCCACTTTGGGTTCCTTGAGTTGTCTGCCGCAACCGGCATCGCGAAGAGGCCATTGCGGGAGCCATTCCCTGAACGGGATGGCGGTGGTCTTAGCAAAAAATGCCACCGCAGAGACTGCGGTGGCGCTGAAAAAAGCTTTTGATTATACCGCGCTCGGCGGTACGGCGTCAGATGCGCCGGCGCTTCTGCGGGCGGCAGCCGTTGTGAGGCACGGGCGTCACATCGGCGATCGAGTTGATGCGGATGCCGAGGGCACCCAGAGCACGAACCGAAGATTCGCGACCAGGACCTGGGCCCTTGATCTCGACGTCCAGGTTCTTGATGCCCTGCTCGATGGCAGCACGACCAGCCACCTCGGAAGCCACCTGGGCGGCAAAGGGTGTCGACTTGCGCGAACCCTTGAAACCTTGGCCACCCGACGAAGCCCAGGACAATGCATTGCCCTGGCGGTCGGTGATGGTGATGATGGTGTTGTTGAACGAAGCGTGCACGTGGGCAATGCCGTCGGCAATGTTCTTGCGGACTTTCTTGCGGACGCGTGCGGATGCGGCGCTGTTGGGTGACTTAGCCATGAGGGTCCTTCAAACCGTTTATTTCTTCAGCGACTGGGCTGCCTTGCGCGGTCCCTTGCGGGTGCGGGCATTGGTCTTGGTGCGCTGACCGCGCACTGGCAGGCCACGGCGGTGGCGGAAACCACGGTAGCAACCAATGTCCATCAAACGCTTGATGTTCATGGTCGTTTCGCGGCGCAGATCGCCTTCGATCGTGAAAACGCCAACCTGGTCACGGACTTTTTCGAGTTCCGCGTCGGTCAGGTCCTTGATTTTCTTGGCGTAGTCGATGCCGCAGGCTTCACAAATCTTGCGAGCGCGGGTACGACCAATGCCAAAAATTGCCGTCAAGCCGATTTCGGCGTGCTTGTGCGGCGGAATGTTGATGCCTGCAATACGAGCCATGATGTTCCTCTAAACGAACCGATCAGCCTTGACGCTGTTTGTGACGGGGATCGGTGCAGATGACTCGCACAATCCCGTGACGCTTGATGATCTTACAGTTGCGGCACATTTTCTTGACCGAAGCTGAAACTCTCATAGTTTTCTCCTAGATATTCCAAAATTTCTCAAAACAACCGCTCATTACTTCGATCGGAAAACAATCCGTGCCCGGGTCAGGTCGTAGGGCGTGAGCTCCACTTTGACCTTATCACCCGGCAGGATACGGATGTAATGCATCCTCATCTTGCCGGAGATATGCCCCAGGACCACATGGCCATTTTCCAGCTTGACCCTGAAAGTTGCGTTGGGCAGGTTTTCAATCACCTCGCCCTGCATCTCGATCACATCGTCCCTGGACATACGGCCAAATCAGTTGCCAACGGAAGTTTTGAAGTTAGCCTTTTTCAGCAGCGATTCATATTGCTGCGACATCATGTAGTTCTGTACCTGGGCCATGAAGTCCATGGTGACCACCACAATGATCAGCAGGGAGGTGCCGCCAAAATAGAACGGTACGTTGTACTTCAGGATCAGAAACTCCGGCAACAGACACACCGCGGTGATGTAGATCGCACCGACGAAAGTCAGTCGCAACAGAATCTTGTCGATATAGCGCGCCGTCTGGTCACCCGGGCGAATGCCGGGAATGAATGCGCCGCTCTTCTTCAGGTTGTCAGCCGTTTCACGGCTGTTGAATACCAGCGCCGTGTAGAAGAAGCAGAAAAAGATGATCGCAGCGGCGTACAGGGCCACATAGATCGGCTGACCGGGCGACAGGGCCGAAGCAATGTCACGCAACCAGCGTGTGGAGTCACCGGTGCTCACCCAGCTCACCACCGTGGTGGGCAGCAGGATGATGCTCGATGCAAAGATCGGTGGAATCACGCCAGCCATGTTCAGCTTGAGCGGCAGGTGTGACGACTGTCCGCCGTAGACCTTGTTGCCCACCTGACGGCGCGCGTAGTTCACCAGTATCTTGCGTTGTCCGCGTTCGACAAACACCACGAAGTATGTGACCAGAATCACCAGCGCGATGATGAAAATCGACACCAGAATGTTCATCGCACCGGTGCGCACCAGTTCAAGCAGGCCGCCAATGGCACTTGGCAGACCGGCGGCAATGCCTGCGAAAATCAGGATCGAGATGCCGTTGCCCAGACCGCGCTCGGTGATCTGCTCACCCAGCCACATCAGGAACATCGTTCCCGCCACCAGACTGACCACGGCCGTCAGACGGAACGCCATGCCGGGGTCGATGACGAGGCCCTGTTGACCCTCCAGCGCGAGGGCAATACCCATCGACTGAAAGATGGCCAGACCCAGCGTTCCGTAGCGGGTGTAGGAGGTGATCTTGCGACGGCCGGCTTCGCCCTCTTTCTTCAGCTGCTCAAACGTGGGAACCACGTAAGTCATGAGCTGCATGATGATGGACGCCGAGATGTACGGCATGATCCCCAGCGCGAACACGGTGAACCGTGACAAGGCGCCACCAGAGAACATGTTGAACAGGCTCAGAATGCCGCCTGCCTGGCCCTTGAACAGCTGTTCCAGTTGCGCAGGATCAATCCCGGGCACGGGAATGTGTGCCCCGACGCGGTAGACCACCAAGGCCAGCAACAGGAACACCAGTCGGCGACGCAGGTCGCCGAACTTGCCTGTTTTGGCCAGAGTTGCGGATCCAGTTGCCACGGTAACCTTCGTTTGCGTCCGTTTAGACCAGGGAGCCGCCAGCGGCTTCGATCGCCTGCTTCGCACCGGCGGTGGCGCCGATGTTCTTCAGGGTCACGGCGCGGGTGATTTCACCGGTCTTGATGACCTTGACGCGCTTGGCCAGGTTGGCCACAAGGCCAGCTTGCTTCAACACCAGGATGTCGACTTCAGCCACGTCGAGCGCGCTGATATCGGTCAGCGTGACTTCAGCATTGAACTGGAGCAAAGCCGACTTGAACCCGCGCTTGGGCAGACGGCGCTGCAGTGGCATTTGACCGCCTTCGAAGCCCACCTTGTGGTAGCCGCCCGAACGCGATTTCTGGCCCTTGTGGCCACGACCGGCGGTCTTACCCAGACCGGAGCCGATGCCACGGCCGACACGGCGCTTGGAATGCTTGGCGCCTTCAGAAGGCTTGATGGTATTGAGTTCCATGACGTGCGCCTGTTCTTCAGAGTACTTTGACCAGGTAGCTGATCTTGTTGATCATGCCGCGAACTGCCGGGGTGTCCTGCAATTCGCTGGTGCTGTTGAGCTTGCGCAGGCCCAGGCCGCGCACGGTGTCGCGGTGCGACTGCTTGGTTCCAATGGGGCTGCGCACCAGTTGAACCTTGACGGTGTTTTGTGTGGTCATGATCGTTCCAATCAGCCCAGAATTTCTTCTACCGACTTGCCGCGCTTGGCAGCAACGTCAGAAGGCGTGGTCGAATTCTTCAGTGCGTCCAGCGTGGCACGCACCAGGTTGTAGGGGTTGCTTGAACCGTGGCTCTTGGCCACGACATCGGTGATGCCCAACACTTCGAACACGGCACGCATCGGGCCGCCAGCGATGATGCCGGTACCTTTGGAGGCCGGCAACATCATCACGTTGGAAGCGCCATGTTCACCGTGCACGCTGTGGTGCAGCGAACCGTTCTTGAGCGAGACCTTGATCATGTTGCGGCGTGCCTTTTCCATGGCCTTTTGCACTGCCACCGGAACTTCCTTGGCCTTGCCTTTGCCCATGCCGACGCGGCCATCACCATCACCAACCACGGTCAGCGCTGCGAAACCGAGAATGCGACCGCCCTTGACCACCTTGGTCACGCGGTTGATCGCGATCATCTTCTCGCGCAAACCGTCGTCGCTTGCTTCGTTCTTTACATTAGCCGTAAATTTAGCCATTTTGTGTATTCCGTTTGATCAGAACTGCAGACCGGCTTCGCGGGCCGCGTCTGCCAGGGCTTTCACCCGGCCGTGGTAAGCAAAACCCGAGCGGTCAAAGGCGACCTTCTCGATGCCGGCAGCCTTCGCCTTTTCAGCGATGCGCTTGCCGACCAGTTGGGCGGCCGAGGTGTTGCCACCTTTGCCAGCACCACCGATCTGTGCCCGCACTTCGGCTTCGGCCGTGGAGGCGGTGGCCAGCACTTTGGTGCCGTCGTCGGAAATGACGCTGGCGTAGATGTGCAGGTTGGTGCGGTTCACGGTCAGGCGGACGGCGCCTTGCTGCGCAATGCGGATGCGCGTCTGACGGGCCCGGCGGAGACGTTGCTCTTTTTTCGTCAACATGATCCTGATCCTTATTTCTTCTTGGTTTCCTTGATCACGACCTTCTCATCCGAATAACGGATGCCCTTGCCCTTGTAAGGCTCGGGAGGGCGCACAGCGCGCACTTCGGAAGCGATCTGGCCCACGCGCTGACGATCAGAACCCTTGATCAGGATTTCGGTCGGCGTCGGGGTTTCCACCTTGATACCAGCGGGCATGTCCATCACCACAGGGTGGGAGTAGCCAACAGTGAGGTTGAGCTTGGTGCCCTGAGCCTGGGCTTTGTAGCCCACGCCAAGCAGGGTGAGCTTCTTCTCGAAACCCTTGCTCACACCATTGACCATGTTGTTCACCAGCTGACGCATGGTGCCGGACATGGCATTGGCTTCGCGGGATTCGTTCACCGGGGTGAACGACAGCGAGCCAGCGTTGTTTTCGACCTTCACCAGCGCGTTTTGCGCCAGCGCCAGGGCACCCAGCGCACCCTTGACGTTGATCAGGTCGTCTTTGACGGCCACTTCCACCCCAGCGGGGACGGTGACCGGTTGTTTACCAATACGTGACATTCAGATACTCCTCAATGCCCGCATCAGGCGACGTAACACAGGACTTCACCACCGACACCGGTGGCGCGGGCCTTGCGATCGGTCATCACACCCTGCGGTGTGGTGACGATGGCCACACCCAGACCGTTCTGGACCTGGGGGATGGCGTTGCGGCCACGGTAGACACGCAGGCCGGGACGGCTCACGCGCTCGATGCGCTCGATCACGGGACGGCCAGCGTAGTACTTGAGAGCGATCTCAAGTTCGTTCTTGCCGTCGTTGCTCTTGACCTGGAATCCGTCGATGTAGCCTTCGTCCTTCAGGACTTGGGCAATTGCGGCTTTGACCTTGGAGGCCGGCATCGTCACGCTGGCCTTTTCGACCATCTGCGCGTTGCGGATGCGGGTCAACATGTCAGCAATAGGATCACTCATGCTCATTTGTGGTTCTCCTAGGGCTTACCAGCTGGCTTTGGTGATGCCGGGGATTTCACCGGCAAACGCCATCTCACGGACCTTGGCACGGGCCAAGCCGAAATGGGCGAAGGTGCCACGCGGACGGCCCGTGATCTCGCAGCGGTTGCGCTGACGGGTCGGGTTCGCATTGCGGGGCAGCTTTTGCAGCGCCTGGCGGGCCGCATCGCGCTCTTCGTCAGAGTGCTTGGCGCTGGTCGAAATCGACTTCAGCTCAGCGTATTTTTTGGCGAACTTGGCCGCGAGTTTTTCGCGCTTGAGTTCACGTTGCAGTAGTGCTTGTTTAGCCACGCGCCACCTCAGTTCTTGAACGGGAAACGGAAACCGACCAAAAGAGCCTTGCACTCTTCATCGTTCTTGGCGGTTGTCGTGATGCTGACGTTGAGGCCGCGCAAGGCATCCACCTTGTCGTACTCGATCTCAGGGAAGATGATCTGTTCTTTGACGCCGATGTTGTAGTTACCGCGGCCATCAAACGCCTTGCCGGAAATACCACGGAAGTCACGCACCCGGGGCAAGGCCACGGTGACGAAACGGTCGAGGAATTCGTACATGCGGGCACCGCGCAGGGTGACCATGCAGCCGATAGGCTGCTGCTCACGGATCTTGAAACCCGCGATGGCCTTGCGGGCCTTGGTCACCACCGGCTTCTGGCCAGCGATTTTGGTCAGGTCGCCCACGGCGTTGTCCATGACTTTTTTGTCGGCAACCGCCTCGCTCACACCCATGTTGAGCGTGATCTTGGTGATGCGCGGCACTTCCATGACCGATTTGTAGCCGAACTTCTCGACCAAAGCGGGCGCGATCTTGTCGCGGTAGATTTCTTGCAAGCGTGTCATGTTCAGGCCACCTTGATTTCTTCGCCACTGGACTTGAAGACGCGCATTTTCTTGCCGTCAGCCAGGAGCTTGATGCCCACACGATCAGCCTTGCCCGTCGCGCCATTGAAGATGGCCACATTGGACTGGTGGATCGGCATGGTCTTTTCGATGATGCCGCCGGTGATGCCCTTCATGGGATTCGGCTTGGCATGCTTCTTGACAATGTTGACGCCTTCGACGACCAGCTTGCTGTCATCGGCGCGCAGCACGACCTTGCCGCGCTTGCCCTTGTCGCGGCCGGCAATCACGATGACTTCATCGCCACTACGGATTTTGTTCATGGTGATTCCTCAGAGAACCTCGGGCGCCAGCGACACAATCTTCATGAACTTCTCGGTGCGCAGTTCGCGCGTCACCGGTCCGAAGATGCGGGTGCCGATAGGCTCCAGCTTGGCATTGAGCAACACTGCTGCGTTGCCGTCGAATTTGATCAAGGCACCGTCCTGACGACGGATGCCCTTGGCGGTGCGAACCACCACAGCGTTGTAAACCTCGCCTTTTTTGACGCGGCCACGGGGCGCTGCTTCTTTGATGGTGACTTTGATGACATCGCCCACACTGGCGTAACGGCGCTTGGAACCGCCGAGCACCTTGATGCACATCACGGACTTGGCGCCCGTGTTGTCAGCAACATCGAGTCGAGATTGCGTTTGGATCATTTGATTTAAGTCCCAACTTGAATCCCCCCAGCCACCACGGCCGGGAGTGATCAGTCTTGGGCCCGTCGTTGCCAGCCGTATCAACCCTGCAGGCTTGCTGCAGACTGGACACAACCCGCGTCGGTGGGCGGATAACTTCGCTTTTTTACAGCGAAGCCGCAGATTATTGCACTACATCTTTGGAATGTCAACCGGCTTTTGCGCACAAACAGTGGCGCGGGTTGGCAGATAGTGGTCACACAGCGACAGAAAGCGGTAGAGCGCCGGGTCTGTGGCCTGTTCCTGGGCCAGGATGTCAGCGACCTCAGGCGCCATGCCCGCCGCGGCCTTGGCATCCAGAAACAAGGCCCGCCAGCGTCTGGCCAGCACATCTTCAACGGTGTGGGCGTGTTCCTGTCGTGCGGCGTAGCGCACCATGGCCTCGGTCAGCCCCAAGCCCAGGGTGCGGCCGTGTCCCGGGCAGTCCAGAACCCGCTGTTTCTCCGTTCCATACAGATGCAGACCCGGCGGGGCGTAGATCGGCGTGGCCGGCGCCGCAGCCGTGGGGGCGCCCAGCAGCGTGTGGCGTTCGCTCTGGCCACCGGGACGCCGAGGCAGCAGTCCGCTGGAAAAGCATCGCTCCAGCACATCTTCGGCCATCGCCCGGTAAGTGGTCCATTTGCCGCCCGTGACGGTCACCAGGCCATTGGCGTCCACCACGATGGTGTGCTCGCGCGACAGGCCCTTGGTGCCCCTTTCGTTGGTTTCCGGTGGCCCCACCAGCGGACGCAAGCCCACCCAGATGCTGCGGATGTCCGCCTGGGTGACCGGGCGGCTCAGCACGTGACCGGCCTCGCTCAGGATGAAATCCAGTTCCTCGGCGAAGGCATCGGGTTCGCGGGGCAGGTCCTGGCGCGGCGTGTCGGTGGTGCCGAGCACGAGCTTGCCCAGCCAGGGCACGGCGAACAGCACCCGGCCATCGCGCGTCCTGGGCACCAGCAGTGCGTGGTCACCCGGCAGGAACTCGCGGTCCACCACCACGTGCACGCCCTGGCTCGGGCTGACCATGCGCCTGTGCGCGTCCTGGGCGCTGGCGCCGCTGGAATGGGCGCGCAGTTCGTCGACCCAGACGCCGGTGGCATTGACCACGCACCGGGCCCGCACTGTGTAGCGCTCTTCAGAAAAGCGATCGCTCACATCGATCTCGGAGACCGGGTGGCCGGCGTCATCCAGACGGCGCACCGCCGTGACCCGGGCGTAGTTCAACACCAGTGCGCCCGCGGCTTCGGCGGTGCGCGCCAGCGCCAGGGCCAGCCGGGCGTCATCGAACTGACCGTCCCAGTACTGCACACCGCCGTGCAACCCCTGGGGATTCACCCCCGGCAGGGCCTCCAAGGTCTGCCGGCGGTTCAGGAAGGCGGTGCGGCCCAGCCCGGCGCGCCCGGCCAACAGGTCGTACAGCTTGAGACCCACGCCGTAGAACGGGGTTTGCCACCAGCCATAGGACGGCATGACAAAGGGCAGCGGCTGTGCCAGGTGGGGCGCGATACGCAGCACGGTGGCGCGCTCGGCCAGCGCCTCACGCACCAGGTGCAACTGACCCTGCGCCAGATAACGCACGCCGCCGTGCAACAGCTTGGTGGAGCGGGACGATGTCCCGCTGGCGAAATCGTGTGACTCGAAGAGCGCCACGCGGTAGCCCCGCAGGCTGGCGTCCAGCGCGACACCGAGGCCGGTGGCGCCGCCGCCGATCACGACCAGGTCG
>JAHIQV010000328.1 GCA_018903185.1 Gammaproteobacteria bacterium
CATGTCCATGGTGAGCTACGCCGCCGGTTCGCGCTACCTGTCGCTCATCGGCGGTACCTGCATGAGCTTCTACGACTGGTACTGCGACCTGCCCCCGGCCAGCCCGCAGGTCTGGGGTGAGCAGACCGACGTGCCCGAGTCAGCCGACTGGTACAACAGCAGCTTCATCATCGCCTGGGGTTCCAACGTGCCCCAGACCCGCACGCCCGACGCCCACTTCTTCACCGAGGTGCGCTACAAAGGCGCGAAGACAGTGGCGGTGACGCCCGACTATTCCGAGGTCGCCAAGCTGTCCGACCTGTGGCTGCACCCCAAGCAGGGCACCGACGCGGCGCTCGCCATGGCCATGGGCCATGTGGCGCTGAAAGAGTTCTACTTCCCCGATGGCGGCAAGCAGCGCTCCAGCTATTTCGACGACTACGCCCGCCGCTACACCGACCTGCCGCTGCTGGTGATGCTGAAGGAACACACCCTGCCCGACGGCACGGTGACCATGGTGCCCGACCGCTACCTGCGCGCCAGCGACTTCAACGGCCAGCTGGGCCAGAAGAGCAACCCTGAGTGGAAAACCGTGGCGTTTGACACCGCCGGCAAGGCGGTGCTGCCCAACGGCTCGATCGGCTTCCGCTGGGGTGAGCCCGGCCGCGAAGACGAAGGCAAGTGGAACCTGGAATCCAAAGAGGCGCGCGGCAACAGCGACGTCAAGCTCAAGCTGTCGGTGATCGAAGACGGCGAGCAGGAGACCCAGGTGGTGGACGTGGGCTTCCCTTATTTCGGTGGCAACGCCACGCCCCACTTCACCGCCAACGCACAGAACGGCGAGATCAACCACGCCAGGGTACCGGCCGTGCGCCTGCGCCTGGGCAAGGCCGGTGACGAACGTTACGCCATGGTCGCCACCGTGTTCGACCTGCAGGTCGCGCAGTACGGCATCGACCGCGGTCTGGGCAGTGGCGCCAAAGACTTCAACGACGACGCCGCCTACACCCCGGCCTGGCAGGAAAGCATCACCGGTGTGCCGCGCGACCAGGTCATCACCGTGGCGCGCCAGTTCGCCGACAACGCCGACAAGACCCATGGCAAGTCCATGGTGATCATCGGCGCGGCCATGAACCACTGGTACCACGCCGACATGAACTACCGCGGCGTCATCAACCTCCTGATGATGTGCGGCTGCATCGGCCAGAGCGGTGGCGGCTGGGCGCACTACGTGGGCCAGGAAAAGCTGCGTCCACAAACCGGCTGGGTGCCGCTGGCCTTTGCCACCGACTGGGTGCGCCCGCCGCGCCAGATGAACAGCACCAGCTTCTTCTACGCCCACACCGACCAGTGGCGCTACGAGAAGCTCGGCATGGAAGAGATCGTCTCGCCCACGCTGAGCGCCGCCGACAAGGCCGCCTTCAGCGGCAGCATGATCGACTTCAACGTGCGCGCCGAACGCATGGGCTGGCTGCCCAGCGCACCGCAGCTCAAGACGAATCCGATGCAGGTGGTCAAGGACGCACAGGCCGCCGGCCTGGACGCCAAGGACTACGTGGTCAAGGCCCTGAAGGACGGCACGCTGGAGATGAGCTGCGAAGACCCGGACGCACCGCAGAACTGGCCGCGCAACATGTTCGTTTGGCGCTCCAACCTGCTGGGCTCCAGCGGCAAGGGCCACGAGTATTTCTGCAAGCACCTGCTGGGCACCGAGAACGGCGTGCAGGGCAAGGACCTCGGCAAGGACGACGCCAAGCCGGCCGAAGTGAAGTGGCACCCGAACGCACCGCAAGGCAAGCTGGACCTGCTGGTCACGCTCGACTTCCGCATGAGCACGACCTGCCTGTACTCCGACATCGTGCTGCCCACGGCCAGCTGGTACGAGAAAAACGACCTCAACACCAGCGACATGCACCCCTTCATCCACCCGCTCTCAGCGGCGGTGGACCCGGTGTGGCAGGCGCGTTCGGACTGGGAGATCTACAAGGGTTTTGCCAAGACCTTCAGCGAGGTCTGCGTCGGCCACCTGGGCGTGGAAAAAGAGGTGGTGCTCTCGCCCATCATGCACGACACCCCCGGCGAAATGGCGCAGGCCTTTGAAGTCAAGGAATGGAAGAAGGGCCACTGCGAACTGATCCCCGGCAAGACCGCGCCGCAGGTCGCCGTGGTCGAGCGCGACTACCCCAACACCTTCAAACGCTTCACGGCCCTGGGCCCGCTGCTCGACAAGCTGGGCAACGGTGGCAAGGGCATCGGCTGGAAGACCGGCACCGAGGTCGAACAGCTCGGCCAGCTCAACGGCAAGACGCTGGACGAAGGCGTGTCGCAGGGCATGCCGAAGATCGTCACCGACATCGACGCCTGCGAGGTGATCCTGCAGCTCGCCCCTGAGACCAATGGCCACGTGGCCGTGAAGGCCTGGGAAGCGCTGGGCAAGCAGACCGGGCGCGACCACACCCACCTGGCGATCTACCGCGAAGACGAGAAGATCCGTTACCGCGACATCCAGGCGCAACCGCGCAAGATCATCAGCTCGCCCACCTGGAGCGGTATCGAGAGCGAGACGGTGAGCTACAACGCCGGCTACACCAACGTGCACGAATACATCCCATGGCGCACCCTCACCGGTCGCCAGCAGTTCTACCAGGACCACCCCTGGATGATCGCCTTCGGTGAAGGCCTGGCCAGCTACCGGCCGCCGGTGGACCTGAAGACCACCGAGGGCATCCACAACATCAAGCCCAACGGCAACAAAGAGATCCAGCTGAACTTCATCACGCCGCACCAGAAGTGGGGGATTCACTCCACCTACAGCGACAACCTGATGATGCTCACGCTGAACCGCGGCGGCACCGTGGTCTGGCTCAGCGAAGACGACGCGAAGTCGGCCGGCATTGAAGACAACGACTGGGTCGAGCTGTTCAACATCAACGGCGCCGTGGCGGCCCGTGCGGTGGTGAGCCAGCGTGTGAATCCCGGCATGGTGATGATGTACCACTCGCAGGAAAAGATCATCAACACCCCCGGGTCGGAGATCACCGGCGTGCGCGGCGGCATCCACAACTCGGTGACCCGCATCGTCTTGAAACCCACCCACATGATCGGCGGCTACGCGCAGCTCAGCTACGGCTTCAACTACTACGGGACCATCGGCACCAACCGTGACGAGTTCGTGGTGGTGCGCAAGATGGACAAGGTCGACTGGCTCGACACACCGGCCGACGACCACCTCGTTCGCGCCTACCAGTCGCAAGGCGAGAACCCCTGAGCCCACGGCCCTTCATTCGGAGTCAAACATGAAAATACGCGCTCAAATCGGCATGGTGCTCAACCTGGACAAGTGCATCGGCTGCCACACCTGTTCGGTCACCTGCAAGAACGTCTGGACCAGCCGGCCCGGTGTGGAATACGCCTGGTTCAACAACGTCGAGACCAAGCCCGGCATCGGTTACCCCAAGGAGTGGGAGAACCAGGACAAGTGGAACGGGGGCTGGGTCCGCAAGGCCGACGGTTCCATCGTGCCCAAGCAGGGTGGCAAGTGGTCGCTGCTGATGAAGATCTTCAGCAACCCCAACCTGCCGCAGATTGACGACTACTACGAGCCCTTCACCTTCGACTACGACCACCTGCAGTCGGCGCCGGAGATGAAACACGCGCCCACCGCCCGCCCGCGTTCGCTGATCACCGGCAAGCGCATGGAAAAGATCGAGTGGG
>JAHIQV010000329.1 GCA_018903185.1 Gammaproteobacteria bacterium
CCACTGCTGCGCCACCTTCTCGGCGGTCAGGCCCATGCCGTAGGCAATGCCGTAGCTCTCCACATCGTCGGTGTTGCGGAAGATGGTGGGCGACAGGCTGGGCGTGTTACCCATCATGGGCACCATGCTCATGCTCTCGGTGCCGGCGGCGATCATCACGTCGGCCTCGCCGACGCGGATGCGATCCGCCGCCATCTGCACAGCGGACAGGCCCGAGGCGCAGAAGCGGTTGACCGTGATGCCGCCCACCGAGTTGGGCAGACCGGCCAGGATGGCGCCGATGCGCGCCACGTTCAGGCCCTGTTGCGCTTCGGGAATGGCGCAGCCGCAGATCACGTCTTCCACGGTTTTCGGGTCCAGGCCGGGCACCTGGGCCATGGCCGAACGCAGGGCGTGGGCCAGCAGGTCGTCCGGGCGCAGGTGCTTGAACGAGCCCTTGTGCGAACGGCCGATGGGGGTGCGGGTGGCGGCGACGATGTAGGCGTCTTGAATTTGTTTGCTCATGTCGTGTCCTTAGTTGCGGACCGGCTTGCCGGTGTTCAGCATGCCGAGGATGCGTTCTTGTGTCTTGGGGTGCACGATCAGCGAGCAGAACGCGCGGCGCTCCAGCGTCATCAGGTAGTCCTCGTTCACCAGCGTTCCGGGATCGACGTCACCCCCCGTCACCACACCCGCGATCAGCGACGCGATGTGGAAGTCGTGCTGGCTGATGAAGCCGCCGTCGCGCATGTTCACCAGGCTACCCAGGATGGTGGCCTTGCCGTCGCGACCGGCGACCGGGAACAGGCGCTTGTGCGGTGCGCGGTAGCCGCCATGGAACAAAGCCTTGGCCTCGTTGATGGCCACGAACAGCAGCTCGTCCTTGTGCGGCACGATCACGTCGGAGTGCAGCACGTAGCCCAGCTTGCGGGATTCCAGAGCGCTGGTGCCCACCTTGGCCATGGCCGCGGCGGTGAAGCCTTCGGTCAGGAAGGGCAGCAGGTCCTTGCCGGTGGATGTCTCGGCGTTCTCGGCCGCGCGGCGCGCGATATAGGTGAGGCCACCGGCACCGGGCACCAGACCCACACCCACTTCCACCAGACCGATGTAGCTCTCCATGTGCACCACGCGGCGCGCGCTGTACACGGCCAGCTCGCAGCCACCGCCCAGCGCCAGACCTCGCACGGCGCTGACCACCGGCACGTTGGCGTAACGCAGGCGCAGCATGGTCTGCTGCATGAAGCCCTCGGCGTCTTCGATCGCGCTCACACCCACCGCCATGAAGGCGGGCAGCATGGCCTGCAGGTCGGCGCCGGCGCTGAAGGGCTCGTCGCCCGACCAGACCACCAGGCCCTGGAATTCCTTCTCGGCCAGGTCCACGGCCGCCATCAGGCCTTCACACACCTCGGGGCTGATGGCGTGCATCTTGGTCTTGATGCTGGCAATCAGCACCTGCTCGTCGAGCGTCCAGATGCGGATGGCATCGTTCTCTTCAAGGGTGATGCCAGCGGTCTCGAACTTGTGACCGGCTTCGCCCAGCAGCAACTCGGGGAAGTGCTGGCGCTGGTACACCGGCAGTTGCAGGCGACCTTCGAATTCACCTTTGGTGGGGTTCCACGAGCCTTGCGCGGTGTGCACGCCACCGGCATCGGCCACGGGGCCCTTGAACACCCACTCAGGCAATGGCGCCTTGCTCAATGCTTTGCCTGCGTCGATGTCTTCCTGCACCATCTTCGCCACTTCAAGCCAGCCGGCTTCCTGCCAGAGTTCAAACGGGCCCTGCTTCATGCCGAAGCCCCAGCGCATGGCCTGGTCCACGTCGCGCGCGGTCTCGGCGATGGTGGCCAGGTGCACGGCGGCGTAGTGGAAGCTGTTGCGCAGGATGGCCCACAGGAACTGGCCCTGCGGGCCTTCGGCGTTGCGCAAGAGCTTCAGGCGCTCGGCGGCCGGGCGCTTCAGCATGCGGCCATACACCTCGTCGGCCTTCTCGCCGGCGGGCACGTACTCTTCGCTGTCCAGATCGAAGCGCTGGATGTCACGACCGACCTTCTTGAAGAAGCCGGCCTTGGCTTTCTGGCCGAGGTTGCCGAGTTCGATCAGCTTGGCCAGCACCGGCGGTGTGCCGAAGCTGCCGTAGAACGGGTCGGTCTGCTCGTTCAGGTTGTCCTGCAGCGTCTTGACCACATGGGCCATGGTGTCCAGACCCACCACGTCGGCGGTGCGGAAGGTGCCGCTGCTGGCGCGGCCCAGGCGCTTGCCGGTCAGGTCGTCGACCACGTCGTAGGTGAGGCCGAAGTTCTCCACCTCTTTCATGGTCGCCAGCATGCCGGCGATGCCGATGCGGTTGGCCACGAAGTTGGGCGTGTCCTTGGCTCGCACCACGCCCTTGCCCAGACCACTGGTGACGAAGGTCTCCAGGTCGTTGAGGATCTGCGGCTCGGTGGTGGGCGTGGCGATCAGTTCCACCAGCGTCATGTAGCGCGGCGGGTTGAAGAAGTGGATGCCGCAGAAGCGCGGCTTGATCGCCTCGGGCAGCACCTCGGAGAGCTTGGTGATCGACAGGCCCGAGGTGTTGGACGCGACGATGGCGTGCGGTGCGATGAAGGGCGCGATCTTGGTGTACAGATCGAGCTTCCAGTCCATGCGCTCGGCAATGGCCTCGATGATCAGGTCGCAGTCTTTCAACTGCTCCATGTGCTCTTCGTAGTTGGCCTGGCCGATCAGGTCGGCGTCACTGGTCACGCCCAGCGGCGAGGGCTTGAGCTTCTTGAGGTTCTCGATCGCGCGGGTGACGATGCCGTTCTTCGGGCCTTCCTTGGCCGGGAGGTCGAACAGCACCACCGGCACCTTGACGTTGACCAGGTGCGCAGCGATCTGCGCGCCCATCACGCCCGCGCCGAGCACGGCGACTTTTTTCACTTGAAATCGGTTCATTGGTTTTCCATGAAGAAAAGGGAGGACGCGTTCACTCGACGCGTGTCCAGACCTGGGTGCGGTAGAACGGGCCGATGTAACCACGCACCTGCAGCTTCTTGCCGTCTTCGATGGGCGTCATGCGCAGGGTGTAGTTCTTGCCGTTTTCGGGGTCGAGGATCTTGCCGTCTTCCCACACTGCTTCCGTGGCGGATTTCTTCGCGCCGCGGATGATTTCCATGCCGACCTTGGGTTGGTCCTTGCGGTCGTCGGTGCAGGCGGTGCAGGTGGGCTCGCTGCCCTTGGTGAGCGACTTCTCGATCCGGCCGGTGAACACGCCCGCCGGGCTGGACACGATGCGGATCTCGGCCTTGGCCTCACCGGTCTTGTCGTCGATGTTGCGCCACAGGCCTTCGGGAGTGGCCTGGGCGAAGACTATCGTCGAGCCGAACGCCAGCAGGATGGGCAGGGTTTTGATCATCGAAGTCTCCTTTGCGGACCAAGGGATGTTTCGCAAGAACACCGCGGAACCGGCTTTGCCGGGCCGCTGGTGTTGTCCCCCTGGGGGGAAGCCGCGAAGCGGCGCAGGGGGGTCATGCCAATGCCGCGTCGGTGTCCATCAGCACCTTCGAACCCGCACGCGCCGTGCGCATCAGCGACGCGGTCTCAGGGAACAGCTTGGCAAAGTAGAAGCGCGCGGTCTGCAGCTTGGCCACGTAGAACGGATCGGTGTTGCCGGCGGCGATCTCGCGCAGCGCCACCTGCGCCATGCGGGCCCAGAAGTAGCCGAACACCAGGTGGCCGGCCACGCGCAGGTAGTCCACGGCGGCAGCGCCCACTTCGTCGGCGTTCTGCAGGCCCTTGAAGCCGATCTCCATGGTGAACTTGGTGATCTGCTCGCCCAGCACGGCCAGCGGGTTGATGAACTCGGCCATCTTCTCGTTGACGCCCTCTTCCATCACCAGCGCGCCCACCAGCTTGCCGAACTTCTTGAGCGTGGCGCCGTTGTTGCCCAGCACCTTGCGGCCCAGCAGATCCAGGCTCTGGATGGTGTTGGTGCCTTCGTAGATCATGTTGATGCGGGCATCGCGCACGAACTGCTCCATGCCCCATTCCTTGATGTAGCCGTGGCCACCGAAGACCTGCTGGCACATCGTTGCCGCCTGGTAACCGTTGTCGGTCAGGAAGGCCTTGGTGATGGGCGTGAGCAGCGAGAGCAGTTCGTCCGCCTCCTTGCGCACCTTGTCGTCCGGGTGGTTGTGCACCTTCTCCAGCAGCACCGAGCTGTAGATGGCGAGCGCGCGGCCGCCTTCGGCGTAGGCCTTGGCGGTCAGCAGCATCTTGCGCACGTCGGGGTGCACGATGATCGGATCGGCCGGCTTGTCCTTGGCCTTGGTGCCGCTCAGGCTGCGCATCTGGATGCGGTCCTTGGCGTAGGCCAGGGCGTTCTGGTAGGCCACTTCGGTCAGGCCGAGCGACTGGTTGCCCACGCCCAGACGGGCGGCGTTCATCATCACGAACATGGCCTGCATGCCCTTGTGCGGCTGGCCCACCAGGGTGCCGGTGGCGCCATCGATCACGATCTGCGCCGTGGCGTTGCCGTGGATGCCCATCTTGTGCTCCAGGCCGCCGCAGTAGATACCGTTGCGCTCACCCAGCGAACCGTCGGCATTCACCAGGAACTTCGGCACGACGAACAGGCTGATGCCCTTGATACCGGGAGGCGCATCGGGCAGGCGGGCCAGCACCAGGTGGATGATGTTGGGCGCCATGTCGTGTTCACCGGCGCTGATGAAGATCTTGTTGCCGGTGATCCTGTAGCTGCCGTCGGCCTGCGGTTCGGCCTTGGTGCGCATCAGGCCGAGGTCGGTGCCGCAATGGGGTTCTGTCAGGCACATGGTGCCGGTCCACTCGCCGCTGGTCATCCTGGGCAGGTAGGTCGACTTCTGCTCGGGGGTGCCGTGGGCGTGCAGCGCGGCGTAGGCGCCGTGCGTGAGGCCGGGGTACATGGTCCAGGCCTGGTTGGCCGAATTCATCATCTCGTAAAGGCACTGGTTGACCACCAGCGGCAGGCCCTGGCCGCCGAATTCGGGATCGCAACTCAGCGCCGCCCAACCACCGTCCACATAGGTCTTGTACGCCTCCTTGAAGCCCGCTGGCGTGGTGACTTCGTGGGTCTTCTGGTCGAGCTTGCAGCCTTCGGTGTCGCCGCTGATGTTCAGCGGAAAGATCACCTGGGATGCGAACTTGCCGGCTTCTTCAAGCACCGCGTTGATGGTGTCGGCATCCATGTCGGCGTGCTGCGGCATGGTCTGGAGATCGGCGCTCACGTTGAGCACCTCGTGCATCACGAACTGCATGTCGCGCAGGGGCGGGTTGTAGACGGGCATGGGTATCTCCTGGAGTGGGTTTTGTGAAAAGAACAGGGCCTGGTCTCAGGCCTGGGAAGCAGTCTTCAGCATCTTGCGTTGACGCAACCTGGCCGACGCAGGGGGGGTTTCCGGAACGGGCGCGGCGGCCGTGCTGAAGCGGCCCACGATGCCTTCAAAGGCCGTCAGCGCACGTTGCAGCGAATCCGGACTGCCGAGGAACCGCGCCTCGTAGTGCAGCGCGAGGATGAGCGCATGGACTTCAAAGGCCATCTGGGCCGCATCGGTGGCCGGGTGCAGGTGGCCTTCCGCAACGGCCATTTCGACGGCGCGGCGCATGGCCGACAGCCAGGTGTTGACCGAGCCGGCCAGTGCATCGCGCACCGGGCCGGGCCGGTCTTCGAACTGCACCGCGCCACTGATGTAGATGCAGCCCGAGTCGATCTCGACCGAAGTGCGTTTCATCCAGTTGTCGAACATCGCACGCAACCGGGGCAGGCCGCGGGCAAAGGCCATGGCGGGATAGAACACCTCGTCCTCGAACCGGGCGTGGTACTCGCGCACCACCGAAATCTGCAGTTCCTCGCGAGAACCGAAGTGGGCGAACACGCCCGATTTGCTCATCTGCATGACTTCGGCCAGCGCGCCGATGGACAGGCCTTCCAGGCCGATCTGCGTCGCCAGCCCGAGGGCGGCATCCACGATGGCCGCCTTGGTCTGCTGGCCTTTTTGCAGCGGCCGGGTGGCACTGTCGCTGCGAAGGCGTCTGGCGGGAGATTGTGGACTCATGCTGCAAGGCCAGGTGATGGCAAAAGGGATGGGGCAAAAAACAGACCGCCGATAAATCGAACGGTCGTGCTATTTTTACCGCAAAACCCGGCCAATGCACGGTCCTGCAGGACTTTGTGGGGGAATTGTTTAGGTGCCGTTCCCTAAACGACACCGATGCATGCCAGCGGTTCGGGTTAACCCGGACCACTCGCCGCGCGAACGGTCAGAGACGGCCGTCGGGCAGCAGCAGGCGCAGGCTGTGTTCCAGGTTCTCGTTGGGCGAGCGCTTGAATCCGCTGCGGGCAAAGCGCTGCAGTCGGCCCATGCAGAAAGCCGTGACCACCGATGCGTCGGCCTGCGCATCCACGGTGGGTGTGGTCGCTCCGGCCACCACGGCGACCTCGCGCAGGTTCTGGCGCAGGGCCGATTCGATCTTGTCGAAGAACAGGTTCATGCGCTGCTGCAGGCGCTCGTTTTCGTACACCAGCGCGTCGCCCACCATGACGCGCGTCATGCCGGGGTTCTTCTCGCCGAACTGCAGCAGCAGGGCCACGAGCTTGCGCGAACGGGCCATGGCGTCGGGCTCTCGTTCACCCAGCTGGTTGACCAGACCGAACACCGACTGCTCGATGAACTCGATCAGGCCCTCAAACATCTGCGCCTTGCTGGCGAAGTGGCGGTAGAGCGCAGCCTCGCTCACATCCAGTCGCGCGGCCAGCGCGGCCGTGGTGACGCGCTCGGCACCTGGTTGCTCCAGCATGGCGGCCAGCGCGTGCAGGATCTGCACCCGACGCTCGCCTGGCTTGGGACGCTTGCGACCATTGCCCTCAACGCCTCCAGCAACATCGGTAGAGACATCGGCCGTCAGGTCGGCCATGGGCAATGGAGCGCTGGAAGTCATGGGCGGTCGGTCCGTCGGTTATCGGCTGGAGGCCGTTGGCGCGGCCCGGTGTTTGTCATCCCTTGTTTCATTTTCTCACAGCCTTCCCACCGGCCTCCCGGCTGCCCGTCGCGGATTCAGTGGGAGCGGATCATGGTGCCGAACGGCTGGTTGCCCAGCACCTCCAGCAGCAGCGCATGCGGCACGCGGCCATCGATGATGTGCACCGCGTTGACGCCGCTCTTGGCCGCGTCGAGCGCACCCGCGATCTTGGGGATCATGCCGCCGCTGATCGTGCCGTCTTCCACCAGTTCGTCGATGCGGCGCGGCGTGAGTTCGGTGAAGAGCTGGCCTTCCTTGTCCAGCACGCCCGGGATGTTGGTCAGCATCAGCAGCTTCTCGGCCTGCAGCACGGTGGCGAGCTTGGCGGCCACCACGTCGGCATTGATGTTGTAACTCTCGTTGTTCTCACCAAAACCGATGGGGCTGACGACGGGAATGAAGGCGTCGTCCTGCAGCGCCTTCACCACGCTCGGGTCCACGCTCACGATGTCGCCGACCTGGCCCACGTCGTGTTCCACGTTCGGGTCTTTCTGGTCCGACAGGCGCAGCTTCTGCGCGCGGATCATGGCGCCGTCGCGCCCGGTCAGGCCCACGGCCTTGCCACCGGCGGCGTTGATCAGGCCCACGATGTCCTGCTGCACTTCACCACCGAGCACCCACTCCACCACTTCCATGGTCTCGGCGTCGGTCACGCGCATGCCCTGGATGAACTGCCCCTTCTTGCCCAGGCGCTGCAGCAGCGTCTCGATCTGCGGACCGCCGCCGTGCACGACGACCGGGTTGATGCCCACCAGCTTGAGCAGCACCACGTCCTCGGCAAAGTCCTGCTGCAGGGCCGGGTCGGTCATGGCATTGCCGCCGTACTTGATGACCATGGTTTTGCCGTGGTACTTGCGGATGTAGGGCAAGGCCTGGGCCAGGATTTCGGCTTTTTCTCTGGGCTGGATGTGGGAGAGGTCGACGGGGGTGTGGGTGGTCATGTTCGGGTTCCCGGTGGGGCTGTTCGGTTGGCAAATTGTAGGCTTCGCATTCAGCCTTTTTGGCGCCCATGGCGTGCCGGGTCGCGCCCCGGCGGCGCCTCACTTTCTTTTGCAACGACCAAAAGAAAGTAAGCAAAGAAAAGGCGAGCCGGATGCGGGCGCGGGAACATGCTCTCCGGCTGCCCTGTTGGTATTGCCCTCACCCCTGCCCTCTCCCAAAGGGCGAGGGAGAAAGAAGGGGAGTCCGATCCCGATCCCGATTCCGCTTGTCGCCGTGTGGCCGGGCTGAGCAGCGCAGCGGCGAGCGGATCAGGGCGGGCGTTGTTTGAGCGAAGCGAGTTCAGCCCGACCCCGCTCGACGCGAGCAGCGCAAGGCACCGCGCAGCGGCCCGGACTTCGGCTCGCCTTTCTTTTGCTTACTTTTCTTTGGCGAAGCAAAGAAAAGTGAGTCGCCCGCCGGGGCGAGACCCGGCCCACAAAAGCCGCGAAAGCCAACAACACCAAGACAACGAAATCAGAAGTGAATCCCCCGCATCATCTGCTGCATGGCCACGGCCTCCGGCGACAACTGAGGCCTGGCCCCCTTCTCCCCCTTCGCAGCCGAAGAATCCGGGAACATGCGGAAGCTCGTGTTCATCACGATCTGCGCCACCCGCGGCACGAACGCGTGCAGCACCTGCCCCGTCACGCCCAGGCGCGTCGCAATGCGCACGGGCTTGAAGATGCAGGCCTGCGCGATCATGTCGGCCGCTTCTTCCGGCGCCAGCGTCGGCACGTTCTTGTAGATCTGCGTCGGCGCGATCATAGGCGTTCGCACCAGCGGCATGTTGATGGTGGTGAACGAGATGCCCTGGTCGGCGAACTCGCTGGAGGCGCAGCGCGTCCAGGCGTCCAGCGCAGCCTTGCTGGCCACGTAGGCGCTGAAGCGCGGCGCGTTGGTCAGCACACCGATGGAGCTGATGTTCACCACATGGCCCTTGCGCTTGGCCACCATGCCGGGCAGCAGGCCCATGGTCACGCGCAGGCAGCCGAAGTAGTTCAGCTGCATGGTGCGCTCGAAGTCGTGAAAGCGGTCGTAGCTGCCTTCGATGGCGCGGCGGATCGAGCGGCCCGCGTTGTTGATCAGGAAGTCGACGCCGCCGTGGTTGGCGATCAACAGTTGCACGAAGCGGTCGGCATCGGCCATGTCGGCGATGTCTGCCGGGTAGGCGATGAACTGGTAACCCTTGCCCTTGGCTTCCTTGCAGGCTTCATCGAGCTTGTCCTGGTCGCGTCCGCAGATGATCGTCACCGCGCCGGCCTCGGCGAACTTGTGCGCCGCCGCCAGGCCGATGCCCGAGCTCCCGCCCGTGACCAGCACCACCTTGCCCGCCACGGTGCCCTTCAAGCTGCGGTCGATGTGCAGGTCGGGGTCGAGGTGGCGTTCCCAGTAGTCCCAGAGCCGCCAGGCGTAGTCCTTGAGGTTGGGGCATTCGATGCCACTGCCCTTGAGCGCGGCCAGGGTCTCGCGGCAGTCGAAGCGCGTCGGGTAGTTGACGAAGTTCATCATGTCCTCAGGCAAGCCGAGGTTCTGCATGATGGCGCGGTAGACGCGGCGCACCGGCGCCAGCGCCATCAGCCCCCTCTTCACGCTCTTGGGGATGAACCCCATCAACGCCGCGTTGATGAACAGGTTCATCTTGGGCGCGTGGGCGGCCTTGCTCAGGATGTCGAGCACGTCGCCCACGCGGTAGCCCATCGGATCCACCAGGTGGAAACACTGGCCGCTGGCGCGCTTGTGGTGGCTGATGTGGTCCAGCGCCTCCACCACAAAGTCCACCGGCACGATGTTGATGCGCCCGCCCTCCAGTCCCACGCTGGGCATCCACGGCGGCAGGATCTGGCGCATGCGCTGGATCAGCTTGAAGAAGTAGTACGGGCCATCGATCTTGTCCATCTCGCCGGTGCGGCTGTCGCCCACCACCAGCGCCGGCCGGTACACGCTCCAGGGCACTTTGCATTCGGTGCGCACAATCTTTTCGCTCTCGTGCTTGGTCATGAAATACGGGTGGTCGATGTTCTCGGCCTCGTCGAACATGTCTTCGCGGAACACGCCTTCGTACAGGCCCGCCGCGGCAATCGACGACACGTGGTGAAAGTGCTTCGCGCCGATGGCCTTGGCCAGTTCCACCGTGTTGCGGGTGCCGTCGATGTTGACGGCGATCTGGCTCTCGGCGTCCGCCTCCAGGTCGTAAACGGCAGCGAGGTGGTAGAAGTGATCGATCTGGCTCTTGAGTGCCCGGGTGTCGTCGGCGCTCACGCCGAGCTTCTTCGACGTCAGGTCACCAAACACGGGCAGCGCGCGCGATGCGCTCACCCCCCAGTACTCGCGCAGGCCTGCCACCTTGGCTTCACTCGCCTGGCGGATCAGGAAATGCACCACCGAGCCCTTGCGCTCCAGCAGTTTCTTGACGAGCCGTTTGCCGATGAAACCGGTCGCGCCTGTGACGAAATAGTGCATGGGGTTCTCCTGCCTGGGTTGTTGCACACGGGATGGAATCAGCCCGCCATTCTTCACCACCCGCTGGCGCCACCGATTCCGCACAAACCCGCGGGACAGGCCCCGGGTTTAGTTGGCCCCCTCTACACAGCGCCTGTGTGGGAACCGTACAGTGCTCACACGGTGACCGGCCTGCTTTGCCCGTTGCCCCCTGTCAACCCACACCGGAGTCGCCCCATGGTCAAGAAAATCCAGAAATCCACCACCGCATCCAAAGCCGCTGCAGGCGCCAGTTCACCGCTGTCGGGCGCCATCAAGGACTCGGCCCAACAGATCTGGCTGGCCGGTCTGGGCGCCTTCTCCAAAGCCCAGGCTGAAGGCGGCAAGGCCTTTGACACCTTGGTGAAGGAAGGCCTGTCCATCCAGCGCAAGACCCAGGCCGTCGCTGAAGAACGCATCTCCGAAGCCACCAACCGCGTGTCCGGTATGGCCACCGAAATTTCCTCCAAGGCGGCCGGCCAGTGGGACAAGCTGGAGAGCATTTTTGAAGACCGGGTGGCCAAAGCGCTGAACAAGCTGGGCGTGCCCTCGGCGCGCGACATCGAAACGCTGATGGAGCGCATCGATGAACTCAACCGCCACGTGCAGCGCCTGAGCAGCAAAACCCCCGCAGCCAAGAAGGCCCCCGCTGCGCGCAAAGCCGCACCGGCCAAGGCCGCCGCACCCGCCGCACGCAAGACAGCGGTGCGCAAAACCGCCGCCAGGTCCAAAGCCTGACGCTGGCGCCAGGGCCATCCGGCTCGGCACAACAGGGGGCGCGCCGCGCCCCTTTTTTTTCGCCTGCGCCTCGTGTTGCAATGCAACATGAAGCGCCGGCTTGGCGCTCTACACTCGAACGCATGTCCACCACCCGCAAAGCCCACCGTTCCAGCGCTGCTCGCAAGACCCGCCCGCGGTTGGCGCTGGCGCTGGCCGGTGGCGGGCCGCTCGGTGCGATCTACGAAATCGGCGCCCTGTGTGCGCTCGACGACAGCCTGCAAGGCATCGATTTCAATGCGTGTGACCACTACGTGGGCGTCTCGGCTGGCGGGTTCATCGCAGCAGGCCTGGCCAACGGGCTGACACCCCGCCAGCTCTGCGAGGCGTTCATCGAAGACCGCCCGACAGACGAAAATTTCGACACCGCCTGGCTGATCAAGCCGGCCTGGGCCGAGCTCGGCGGCCGCCTCCAGCGCCTGCCGGGTCTGCTGGGCAGCGCCCTCTGGGCCTGGGCCGCACAGGGAAAGCCCCTGACCCAGGCGCTGGAGCGGCTGGGCGCGGCCCTGCCCACCGGCGTGTTCGACAACGAGGACATCCACCGCCAGGTCGAACGCCTGTTCAGCCGCGAAGGCCGCAGCAACGACTTCCGCCAGCTGCGTGCGCGTTTGACGCTGGTCGCCACCGAGCTCGACACCGGCGACGCCGCGCCCTTTGGCCGCCCGGGCTGGGACCACGTGCCGATCTCGCGCGCCATCCAGGCCAGCGCCGCCCTGCCCGGTCTGTTTCCGCCGGTGGTCATCGACGGCAAACACTATGTGGACGGCGCGCTCAAAAAAACGCTGCACGCCACCGTGGCGCTGGACGAGGGCGTGGATCTGCTGATCTGTCTGAACCCGCTGGTGCCGTTTCGTGCAGGGCCACACGCCGAGCCCGCCGCCAGCGGCCAGCAGCGCATTCCTTCGTTGATCGAAGGCGGGCTGCCGACCGTGATGAGCCAGACCTTCCGCTCCATGATCCATTCGCGCCTGGAGCTGGGCTTCAAGCAGTACGAACGCAGCTACCCGGACACCGACATCGTGCTGATCGAACCCGACCAGCGCGATGCCGAGCTGTTTTTTGCCAACACCTTCAGCTACCGCCAGCGCCGCGAACTCGCCGAACACGCCTACCAGCAGACGCGCCAGATGCTGCGCGACCGACAGGCCCAGCTGGCGCCCAAGCTGCAGCGCCACGGCATCCGCATCGACCAGGCCGCCCTGGACGACACCGGGCGGCACCTGCTCCGGCCGGTGCCACCCGCTGCCGACCGCCCCACCACCCGCGCCGTGGAACAGTTGCACGCCACGCTCGACCAGCTGCAGCAGCAGCTGTCCCGGCGGCCGGCCCGGGCCTGAACCATGGCCATCAAAAAGCCCCCGCGCCGCACCGCCGAACGCATCCTGGAGGTGACGCTGGAGCTGTTCAACCGCTTCGGCGAGCCGAATGTCTCAACCACCCTGATTTCGGCCGAACTCGGCATCAGCCCGGGCA
>JAHIQV010000330.1 GCA_018903185.1 Gammaproteobacteria bacterium
AGGCTTTATTGAAATTGGCGGGGGCGTGGCTGTGGTCGTGTCCGGCGCTCATGGGGTTTTGCTTGCAAGTTTTTTGTTTTTTCAAGCGCGGCGCATCACGCCGCTCAGATCGGTACCCGGCGCCACCGTGTTGAACACCGTCCCGAACTTTTTGACGTTGTCATGCAGCAAATCAATGCGCCTGTCAGATTCATCGGTGTCCACCACGATTTCATAGCGGATGCTTTCCATCCTGGGCGGCACGTCCTGCCGAACCCCGTCAACGATCACCATCACGCCGCGCAGCTCGAACTTGAGGATCGGCACAACACGCTCGATGCCCTTGATCATGCAGGCCGACAGCGCGGCCAGCAGCAGCTCGGCGGGATTGAAGGCATCCGGATTGCCGGCCATGTCGGTGTCCAGTGCAATTTCGGCGTTCTTGCAGTGCGAAAGGCTGCCGTGGGCATCCACGCGGCGGGAAGTCACGTGAAACGTCATCTTGGTGGAGGTTTCGGTCAAGTCATGCCTCCTGGTGAGCACAATGCCGTGGATGGGTCGGACAACGACCTGGCTTCAAAGCGCCGCCCTCTTCAGAGGGTACCCTTTTTGCATCCACAGAAGAATGCCACCGCGCGTGGGCTTGGCAAGGGAGCACCGCGACAAGTCCTGGCGAAGCTCCCGGCATTCGCCCGCAAGGCGGCGCCGCGCGCCCCTGCGGCTGGCTTCGTCCAGCGGGTTCGACACCCTCAGGCGCTGAACCACTGCTCGATCTTCTCGCGGCTGGGCACGCCACCGGCGTGCACCACCTGGCCATTGATCACCACGCCGGGCGTGCTCATGACGCCGTAGCCCATGATGTCACGCAGCTCTTCGACCTTCTCCAGCTGGACTTCAACGCCCTTGGCTTTCGCCACCTGATCGATCAGCGCGATGGTGTTCCTGCAGTTGGCGCAGCCGGTTCCGAGTACCTTGATGTCCATGATTCACTCCTGTTCCATTTCGAGATAGGTGAGGTTCGCGATCTGGGGCAACCAGACCTCCACGTGCTTGAGGTGCTTGTAGGGCGCAGCGTCGAAGCTCTTGATCGCCGCGCTCATATCGGTGCCCGCCTCCACCGCCTGGCCCATGTGGGCCCGCAGGGCCTTGAGCAGGTGGCCGGTGTCCTTCTGCGCCTGGGCCAGCGTGGTCACGCTGCCGTGGCCCGGCACCACCACCTTCGGGTTCAGCGCCTCCAGCGCTTCGAACGATTCCACCCAGGTTTTGGTCTTGCTCACCGGGTGCAGGCCCAGGATGCGGTCCACATAGACCACGTCGCCGGTGAACACCACACCGCTTTGCGGCAGCCAGACCATGCTGTCGCCCGGCGTGTGGCCGCCCTTGCGGTGCACGACTTCAATGGTGATCCCACCGAGTTCCAGCTTCGTGTTGGCGTCCTTCAGCCAGCGCGTGGGCAGGACCAGCTCGGTGCCGTCCATCTTTTCTTTCAGCACCGGCGCATTGGCCTTCAGGTGCTCGGGGCCGCGCGCCTTCATGTCGGCCTCAGCGTCGGCGTGCGCCATGATGTTCGCGCCCTGCGCCTTGAAGTAGCCGTTGCCCAGCCAGCGGTGGTCCTGCCCGCCGGTGTTGATGACCCATTGGATGGGCTGCGCCGTGACCTTCTTCGCGGCTTCGGCGATCTGCTTCGCGCTCTGGAAGCTCGCGCCGCTGTCGATCAGCAAAGCCCCGGCTGGCGTGACCACCAGACCGATGTTGGCGTTGAGCGCTTCGTTTTCGTAGGTGCGGCCCTCGATGTCGCCCACGTGAGCGTACACGCCCGGTGCGACCGGTTTGAAAATCACCTCGACCGCATGGGCCGACCAGGCCAGGGTGGCCGCGAGGCCGGTCAGCAGCGAGCGCTTGAAGTGGCGGGATACGGTGTGGTGCATGTCGTTTTGTCTCCGTCGGGTTGATGAAAGCAGTTTCACAGGATGGCGTTGAAAATGAAGCTCACGGCCAGGATGCCGGTGGACACGGTGCCCACAAAGATCGCGATCAGGCGCAGCTTGAGCACCTTGCGCAGGATGATCATCTCGGGCAGCGACAGCGCCACCACGCTCATCATGAAGGCCAGCGCGGTGCCCATGGCGGCACCTTTGGCGGTGAGGGCCTCGATCACGGGCAGGATGCCGGCGGTGTTGGCGTACATGGGCACGCCCATCACCACCGCCAGCGGCACCGACCACCACGAAGCGTCCTTGCCCATGAACGAGGCCAGGAACTCGGCCGGCACGAAGCCATGGATGCCCGCCCCCACCGCGATACCGCCGAGCACATAAGGCCAGACCTTGCCCACGATCTCGCGCACCGAGGCCAGGCCCGCGGCCATGCGGTCGCTCAGGCTCAGTTGCTGGGCCTCCACGTCAGAAGACACATGCGGCATCTCGCGCACCCAGTCTTCCAGGTGGCTTTCCAGCTTCATGGCGCCCATGATCAGCCCGGCCACGATGCCCAGCGCCATGCCGAAACCCAGGTACAGCAAGGCCACCTTCCAGCCAAACAGCGAGAAAAGGATGGTCAGCGCCACGGTGTCCACCATGGGCGCGGTGATCAGGAAGGAAAACGTCACCCCCAGCGGCACACCGGCCTGTACGAAACCGATGAACAGCGGCACCGAGGAGCAGGAACAAAACGGCGTGACCACGCCCAGCGCAGACGCCATGCCGTTGGCCACGCCGTGCGTGCGCCCGGCCAGCAGCGCACGGGTGCGCTCGGGGGTGAAATACGTGTTCACCATGCCCATGACAAACACCACCCCGGTCAGCAGCAACAGCACCTTGGGCGTGTCGTAGAAGAAGAACTGCAGGGCACTGCCCAGGTGGCTGGCCCGGTCCACGGGCAGCGCGGCGACGATGGCCTCGGAAAACGGGATCAGCAACTGGTACAGCCCCCACCAGAGGGCTGCAGCGATCAGCAGGAAAACCAGCGGCTGCCTCTTCGGCCAGCGGATCAGGTTGTTTGTGAGGGTGCTCATGCCTCGGAAGACGAGGCGGGTGCGCAAAAGATGCAGGCCGATGCGGAAAAAATTTTTCGCAACCGCTCAGACCAGCGCGGCGATGGCCTCCACGTCTTCGGCAAACATCTGGCCCTTCTCGGCCAGAATCAGCTTGCCGTCGCGCCCGCGCAGCAAGGTGATGGGCAGGCCCCGGGGTTTGGGGAAGGTCTTGCGCCAGTCCGGGCTGGCCCAAGCGGCCGGGAAGCTGTAACCTTTTTTCTTCAGATAGGCCACGGCGTCCTCGGGTTTTTTGTCGATGGACAGCGCCACCATCTGCAGCCCCCTGGCCTTCTGGCTCTGCCAGAGCTGGTCCATGCTCGGACTCTGCAGCGCGCAGAACGGGCAGGTGCTGGACCACCAGTACACCAGCAGCGGTTTCCCCGCACTGGCGGCTGGTTCATAGACCGAACCGTCCAGCAGGTTGATGCGCGGAAGGTTCAGAAGCGACCCCAGCGCGGGCAATGGCGGCGCCTTGGCCTCTTCTGCTGCCGCCGAAACGGGCTGGGCCAGCGCCGGCAGTCTCATGCCGGCGAGCAAGCTGGCGGCGCCACCGGCGCGCAGCCAATCGCGGCGGGTCCAGCGGCTGTTCGCGTTCACCGGGCTCGTCGAAGGAACGATGGCTTGAGGTTTCATGGGTTGTCGCAGGGTTTGGGTGATGCACACGCGGTGATCGCAGAGACTGGCACCGGACCCATCAAGGGCGCCCGGGGCACAAAATCGTCCACGCGTCCGCTGGGGTCGAACGATACCTGACAGCCCTGTGCCATCCGCTCGCGCATGCGCTGTCGGGCGCGCTGCACACGCGACTTGGCAGCCGGCAACGACAAGCCCTTGAGGCGCGCGAACTCGGCTTGCGACAAGCCCTGCAGGTCGCACAGTTCAATGGCCTCGCGGTCCCTGGCATCGAGTTCCGACAGAACGCGCGGCAAACAGGCCACCAGGGCATCGACCGTCTCCAGCTGCGCCGGCTCGTCCGGTATGTCTTCCCAGTCCGGCGGCAAGGGTGCCAGCGGCTTGTGCGCCCTGAGCCGGTCGATCAGGGTGTTGCGGGTGATCTCGAACAGCCAGGCCCGCGGCTGCTCAACGGTCAGCAGGCGATCGCCCTGGCGCAGGGCCTTGATGAAGCTGTCCTGGAGGATGTCTTCCACCTCGCTCGCCACCGGCGAACGCGCGCGCAACCAGCCGCGCAGTTCGGGCTCGTGGCGGGTCCAGACAGACACAAGTTGTTTCATGGCATCGCTGTAAAACCGCTAGGGTACCGGGAAAGGACGCGGGGTTCAAACGGTGGTCGAAGCCCTGGCCATGGCGTCGGCGGTCGCGCCGGTATGCGTCACAATCCCGGCAACTCTACAGAACCCGAACCTCCAGACCCGCCACCTGAGCGGCTCTGACGCAACATGCAAAACGGAACCCTCCTCGCCGCGATCGATCTCGGCTCCAACAGCTTCCGGCTGGAAATCGGCCGTTTCCACTCCGGCCACATCGAACGCGTCGAATACATCAAGGAAACCGTGCGCCAGGGCAGCGGCCTGGACGAAAACAAGGTGTTGAGCGAAGCCGCCATGCAGCGCGGCTGGGACTGCCTGGCCCGCTTTGCCGAGCGCTTGCACGGCTTCAAAAAACAACAGGTCCGGGCCGTCGCCACGCAGACCCTGCGCGAGGCGAGAAACCGCGACGAGTTCATGCGCAAGGCCCAGTCCATCCTGGGCTTCGCCATCGAGGTGGTGTCGGGGCACGAAGAAGCGCGCCTGATCTACCAGGGCGTCTCGCGCCTGCTGCCGCAATCCGAAGAAAAACGCCTGGTGGTGGACATCGGCGGGCGCTCGACCGAGATGATCCTGGGTCAGGGCTACGAGGCCCGCAAGATGGAGTCCTACCGGCTGGGCAGCGTGGCCTGGTCGACCAAGTATTTCCCCCGCGGGCAGCTCACGGCGGTGGCGTTCAAGACCGCCGAAGTCGCGGCCAAGGCCGTGCTCGACGAGGCACTCGACACCTTTCCGCCCTCCGAATGGACGGTGTCCTACGGGTCCTCGGGCACCGTGGGCTCGGTCGCCGACATCCTGGCGGCCAACGGCTGGGCTTCGGGCGTGATCACCCGTTCCGGTCTGGACTGGCTGGTGGACAAGCTGATCAAGGCCGGCAACGTCGACAACCTGCGCCTTGAGGGCATGAAGGACGACCGCCGGGCCGTGCTCGGTGGCGGCGTGAGCGTGCTGCGCGCGATCTTCGACCTCTTCGACATCCAGCAGATGCTGCCCGCGCAAGGCGCCTTGCGCCAGGGTGCGCTCTACGACCTGATCGACCGCGAGTCCCACGAGGGCGACGTGCGCGAGCGCACGGTGCGCTGGCTGGCCGAGCGCTTCTCGATCGACGAAGCGCAGGCGCAGCGCGTGAGCACCGTGAGCACCGCCCTGTTCGCCCAGATCGCGGCCGCCGACACGCCCAACGAACGGTATTCGCAAAAGCTCGCCTGGGCAGCCCGCCTGCACGAGATCGGCACGCACATCTCGCACGACCGCTCATACCACCACGGCGCCTACATCCTCGACAACGTGGACGCACCGGGTTTTTCCTTTCCCGAACTGCACCGAATGAGCCAGCTGGTGCTCGGTCAGCGCGGCAAATTGCGCAAGCTGGAGCAGTCGCTGGAAGACGAGCTGTTCGCCAAGCAGCTCATGAGCCTGCGCCTGGCGGTGCTGCTGTGCCATGCCCGCCAGATGCCGGAGCACCAGTCGGTCAAGCTCAGCTACAAATCGGGCGCCTTCAAGCTGGCGACCAACCCGGGCTGGTCGCGTCGTTACCCGCAGTCGGCCTGGCTGCTGGGCGAAGAGGTGCTGGCCTGGCAGAAAACGGCCTGGAAGTTCAGCGCCGATCTGCGCTGACCCATCGCATGCTGGCTGAAAAAGTGGTCGGATTTTTTGGTATAAACGGTATAAACCGTTTCAATCTCAAGGAAATTTCATGGCATCCAAGAACACCGGCAAATCCAGCAAACTGGTCCGCG
>JAHIQV010000331.1 GCA_018903185.1 Gammaproteobacteria bacterium
CACCACGATGGCGTCGTCCACCACGATGCCGATCACCAGCACCATGCCGAACATGGTCAGCACATTGATCGAGAAGCCCAGGGCCATCAGTCCGGCGAAGGTCCCCAGCAAGGCCACCGGCACCACCAGCGTCGGGATCAGCGTGTAGCGCCAGTTCTGCAGGAACAGGAACATCACCAGGAACACCAGCGCCACGGCCTCCGCCAGCGTGACCGCCACCTGTTCGATGGAGATCTTGACGAAGCGCGAGCTGTCGTAGGGAATGGCCCAGGTCATGCCCTTGGGGAAGAATTTTTCCAGATCCGCCATCTTGGTGCGCACCGCTTCGGCCGTGGCCAGGGCGTTGCCGCTTGGCGATAGTTGCACACCAATACCCGTGGACGGCTTGCCGTTCAGTCGCGCCGAGGTGGCGTAGGCCTGGGCACCGAGCTCGATGCGGGCCACGTCTTTCAGGCGCACGGTGGCACCGTCGCTGCTGGCGCGCAGCACGATGTTGCCGAACTGCTCCACGCTGCCGAGCTGGCCGTTGACCACCACGGTGGCGGAGATGCTCTGGCCCGCCACGTTGGGCAGGGCACCGATTTCACCGGCCGACACCTGCGCGTTCTGAGCGCGGATGGCGTTGGTCACGTCGGCCGCGCTCAGGTTGAAGCCCAGCAGCTTGGCCGGATCGATCCAGACCCGCATGGCGCGCTCGGTGCCGAACAGCTGGGCCTGGCCCACACCGGGCAGGCGCTGCAGTTCGGGCACGACGCTGCGCGACGCGTAGTCGCCCAGCGCCACCGGATCCCAGGCCGGGTCTTCGCTGGAGAGGATCGCGAACAGCAGGAAGTTGTTGCGCGATTTGTCCACCCGAACGCCCTGCTGCGTCACCGCCGACGGCAGGCGCGGCGTGGCGCGCGCAAGCCGGTTCTGCACGTCCACCTGTGCCAGATCGGCGTTGGTGCCCGGCTCGAAGCTCAGCGTGATGCTGCCGGTGCCGTTGGCCTGGGCCACGGCTTCCATGTAGATCAGGCCAGGCGAGCCGTTCATCTCCTGCTCGATGACCGACAACACGCTGTCTTCCAGCGTCTTGGCCGAGGCGCCGGGATACGACGCGTTGATGACGATGGACGGCGGCGCCACCGGCGGGTACTGCGCAATCGGCAACTGCGTGATGGACACCGCGCCCATCACCATGATGAAGAGCGCGATCACCCACGCAAAGATGGGCCGGTCGATGAAGAATTTCGCCATATCAGTTTCCGCCGAGCCGCCTCAAGGAGGCTGAAGCCCCCGTGGGGGGCAGTGAACACAGTGAACGTGGGGGTCGTGTCATTCGGGGCGCTCCTTACTTCGACGCGGCCGGAGCCGGTGCCGAAGCCGGAACGGCAGGGGCCGTACCCCGCGCCTGCCAGGGCACGGCCTTCACGGGGGTGCCTGGCGGCATCATCTGCAGCTTCTGGAAACCGTCCACCATGACCTGCTCGCCGGCCTTCAGTCCGTCCAGGACGACCCACTGCCCCCCTTGCTGGCCACCGATCTTCACCGTGCGTTTCTCGATCTTGCCGTCGGCGCCAACCACCGACACCGTGTCGCCCTGGGCCGAACGCGTCACCGACTGCTGCGGCAGCGTGATGGCGTCGCGGGCAGTCGCCTGCTCCAGACGCACGCGCACGTACAGGCCCGGCAGCAGCGCGCCACCCGGGTTGGGCACCTCGGCGCGCAACGTCACCTGGCCGGTGGTGGGATCGACCGTGAGGTCCGAGAACAGCAGGCGCCCCGGCCTGGCGTATTCGCTGCCATCTTCCAGCACCACGCGCACCGCCGCGGAGCCCTGGCCAGCGTCCTTGAGTTGCCCGCTTTCCATGGCACGCTTCAGGCGCATGGCTTCCGAGGCCGACTGCGTGAAGTTCACAAACAGCGGGTCCACCTGCTGGATCACGGCCAGCGGAGTCGCCTCACCCTGCCCCACCAGCGCGCCTTCGGTCACCAGCGCACGACCGATGCGGCCGGCAATCGGCGCCGTCACGTGGGCATAACCCAGGTTGATGCCCGCGGTCTGCAGCGTGGCCTTGGCCGCCGCCACATCGGCCTCGGCCGCCTTCTGGGCGGCTTCGGCGTTCGCGTATTCCTGCTGGCTGATGGCGTTTTCCGCCACCAGCGGCTTGTAGCGTGCGGCCAGTGCCGACGCCTGTGCGAGGTTGGCCTCGGCCCGCGCCAGACCGGCCCGCGCACTCTGCAGCGTGGCCTGGTAAGGCGCCGCATCGATACGGAACAGCGCCTGACCCGCCTTCACATCGCTGCCTTCGCGGAACAGCCGCTGCTGCAGAATGCCCGCCGCCCGCGCCCGCACCTGCGCCACGCGCGATGCTTCCAGACGACCCGGCAACTCCGTCTGCAGGCCCACGTCACCCGGCGCCACCGTGACCACACCGACTTCGGGCGCCGGCATGCCGCCACCCGGCGGCGCCGCGGCGGGCGCCTCGGCCTTGCCGCAGGCGACCAGCAGCACGGCCACTGAGATCACCGACAGGCGGCGGGCCCACGACGCCGAGCGACCGGGAGTCGCCAGCGAGGGGTTGAACAGGACGGGAGGCTGGGGACTCTGGGCAGGCATGGGAATCCTTGGAGGCATGACATCGGGAGAGCCGTCTGATGAAGCGGCCGGTATGGCCGTCGCGGGCATACCCAACGAAGGCGAGGGGTTGAAGTATACATACATCCTTGAATGTATGTATAGTCAAACAGACACAAGTCCCCGTATTCATATGAGGACATTTGACAGGAGACATGACATGGTTCGCCGCACCAAAGCCGACGCCGAGGCCACACGCCACAGCCTGCTCGACGCAGCCGAGCACCTGTTTCAGCAGCGCGGTGTTTCACGCACCTCGCTCAACGACATTGCCGTGGCCGCCGGCACCACCCGAGGCGCCATCTACTGGCATTTCAAGGACAAGGCCGACCTATTCAACGCGATGATGGAGCGCGTCACTTTACCGCTGGAAGAAACCCTGGCAGGCATAGGGAAAAAGGCCTCAGCGCTCGACAACCCGCTGCAGCCGCTGCGCGACGCCATCGCGCACGCGCTGCACAAGGCCGCCACCGACGAGCAGACACGGCGCGTGTTCGAGATCGCGACCCTGCAAGTGGAATACAACGACGAAATGCACGCGGTGCGCGCCCGCCACCTCCAGGGCCGCAACGACTGTGTGCAACAGACCGCCAAGATCTTGCGTTCGGCCGCTGACCACCAGGGCCTGACGCTCGACGTCCCACTGCAGTGCGCAGCCCTGGGTCTGCACGTGATGATCGACGGCCTGATCCAGAACTGGCTGCTCGACACCCACGCATTCGACCTCCGGCGTTGCGGTAGACAGGTGTTGAACACCTACCTGACCGGACTGGGTTTCAGTCAGCCTGACGCTCGGGCACCGCGTCGGCCGGCACCGGCGCGCGGGACGGCAGTTTCAGATGCAGCGCTGCCTGCGCCAGCAGGTTCGCCGAGACGGGCGCCGTCACAAACACAAACAGCGTGATCAGCAGCTCGGCGAAACCCGGGCGCCCCTGCCCTGCTGCGATCAGCATCGACGCAATCAACACACCGCCCACGCCCAGCGTGGAGGCCTTGGTTGGCGCGTGCAGGCGCATATAGAAGTCGGGCAGGCGCGCCAGGCCGATGGCACCCACCAGCAGAAAGAACGCCGCGATCACGATCACGGCGGCCGCGGTCCATTCGATGAAGGGGTTCATGTTCAGGGCTCCTTGCCGTTCATTCCACCACGTCGCCACGGCTGAGGTAGCGCGCCAGTCCCACCGTCGAGGCAAAGCCCAGCATGGCCACCAGCAGCGCGCCTTCAAACAGCAGCGCCGTGTTCCAGCGGATACCCAGCAGCACGATCAGCGCCACCGCGTTCATGTAGAGCGTGTCCAGCGCGAGCACGCGGTCGGTGATGGTGGGACCGCGCGTCAGGCGCACGGCGCACAACAACACCGCCAGTGTCACCGCACCGATGCCGATGTTCAGCGCAATATCGAGCACATTCATGTTTGGCTCCCCGGTTGGAGGTGGAAGGCGCGCAACAGCGGCGCTTCGTAGCGGTTCTTCATGTCGGCGGCCATCGCGGCCGGATCATCGCAATTGAGCGCATGCACCAGAATCACGCCCTGTTCCTCGTTGATCACCGCCGACAAGGTGCCCGGTGTGGTCGTGATGATGCTGGCAAACAGGACGTTGACGCGGTGGTGGTTGCAGGCCAGCGGAACCGGAATCCAGCCGGGTTGCATGCGGTTCAGTGGCCCGAGCACCAGCTTGGCCACCACGATGTTGGAAACCACGATGTCCCACAACACCACGCCCAGCAGGCGGATGGCGGTCGGCCAGTGGATCACGCTGGCCTGCGTCAGGAACGGCTGCAGCAGGCGCGGAATGACCAGTCCGATCAACACGGCCGAGAGCAGGTGCACCGGCTCCAGGCTGTGCGAGAGCGCGAGCCAGCTCACCCCCAGCAGCACCGACAGCACCGGATGGGCGAACCAGCCGGTCGACGGGTAGCGCTTGCCGCTGTTGTTGACGTTGGGTGAATTCGGGTTCATGGCAGGACCTTCGCGGGCACCGACTCGGCGGCAGGCTGGGCGGGGGTGGCGTTGCGGGAGCCGTCGTAAGGCCGCGCTGTGTTGGCACGCGCACCGCCTTGCGAGCCCAGCACCGCTTCGGCGTAGGCGGCGGTATCGGCCAGTTGCAAGGCCGCCTCATCGGTGTAGCGCTTGACCGGCGATGCCAGCACCGCCAACGCCACCGTGATGGCCATGAAGGCCCAGGCGGCCGAGAGCAGCTTGGCGCTGGAACCCGACGCGACACTCGGCAGCTCGCCGTCGGGCTGAATGTGCCAGAACACGATCACCCCGGCGCGCGCCAGGCCCACGATGGTGAAGAAGCCCACCACCAGCACCACGCTCCAGACCCAGGCCTGCGCCGCCAGTCCCGAAGCGCTCTGCAGGATCATCAGCTTGCCCAGAAAGCCCGGCAGCGGCGGCAGCCCGGAAGCCGATGCGGCACCGAACAGCATCATCATGCCCAGCAGCACCGGTTCGCGCACGGCCACCGCCGGGCGCAGCTTGTCGCCCGCCTCGCCGCGCTGTGCGGCCACCAGCTCGACCAGCAGGAACAGGCCCGCGATCACGATGGTGCTGTGCAGCGTGTAATACAGCGCAGCCGACAGCGTCTCGGGCGTGAACAGACCCACACCGGCGAGGATGGTGCCTACCGATGACACGGTGAGGTAGGCGACCATGCGGCCCATGGTGTGCGCCGCCAGTGCACCCAGCGCACCGAGCACGCTGGTGCTCAGCGCCAGCGGCAGCAGCCAGGCCTGCGCCGCCAGACTGGCCTCGCCCGCCTCGACACCGAAGATGCCCCAGTGCGTGCGGATGATGCTGTAGACACCGACCTTGGTCATGATGGCAAACAGCGCCG
>JAHIQV010000332.1 GCA_018903185.1 Gammaproteobacteria bacterium
AGCAGGATGGCGGCCACCACGTCGGTGGCTGAGACAGAGACCACGCCGCCCACAGCCTGCGAGCGCCCGGTGGCGGCCAGCACCAGGGCCTCGGCGGCCACGCCCATGGCACGCGCGTGTTCCAGCAGGTCCAGCCCGGTGGGCGTGAGCGCCATGGACTTGCCCACACGCTCGAACAGGATCACCCCCATGCGTTGCTCGATCGCGGCCACCTGGCGGCTCAGCGTGGGCTGGGTCAGGCCCAGCTTGCGGGCGGCCGCCGAGAGCGAGCCGGTTTCAGCAGTCTCCAGAAATGCCTTCAGCTGGTTCCAGTCGAGGTTATCCATGCGTAAACGTATATGTTCACTGCAATTTACCGCAATTCCCTGCGAAGCTGTGCATGGATAGCATCCAGGTGTCGCCCATGGTGTGGGCCCTTTTCAAAGTTTCACATGCCGCTGTCCACCGTCACCCGACCCGCCGATACCGGGCTCTCGCCAGAGCCGAGTGCCTCTGACACCCGCAAGGCCCGCTTCTGGGACCGCATCGCCCGCAAATACGCCGCCGACCCGATCGCCGACATGGCCGGCTACGAGGCCACGCTGAGGCGCGTGCAGGGCCTGCTGACCATGGAGCAGGAAGTGCTGGAGATCGGCTGCGGCACAGGCAGCACCGCGCTGCGCCTGGCGCCGTTCACCGAGAGGCTGCTGGCGACCGACGTCTCGTCCGAAATGATCGCCATCGCCCGCGAGAAGCTGGCGGCCCAGCCGGTGCCGCAGTTGAGCTTCGCCGTGGCTGACGCCGACGTGCCGATGGCCCATCCCGGCGGGTACGACGCGGTGCTGGCCTTCAACCTGTTGCATCTGGTGACGGATCTCGACCATGCATTGGCTCTCGCGACGCGGGCCTTGCGGCCGGGCGGTCTGCTGATCTCAAAAACCGCCTGCATCTCCGAGATGAACCCGCTGATTCCCTACCTCGCGCTGCCCCTGATGCGCGCCATGGGCAAGGCGCCCCACGTGCTGTGCTTCGACGCCGGTGCCCTGCAGGCCGCCATGGTCCGCCAGGGCCTGGAGATCGTGGCGGTCGAGCGGCACGGCACCAAGGGCAAGGACATCCGCGTCTTCATCGTCGCCCGCAAACCGGGCTGATTTCCCCCGCTCCACACACCGGTCCTGGTACCGACCCAGGCGGGGCGCCGTTCGCCCTGCCGGTGGGGGCACGTCTGCCTTTTTCCATCTCGACCGACTCAGGAGCTTTCAATGCCTACATTATCCGCGTTGCCCGGTATTGCACGCCGCCCCGCAACCACCCTGGCGGTGGTGCTACGAAGGGGTGCTGACCTTTGGTGGCGGCGAATGCGCGGGGGCCTCACGCCTGGCCGGTCCGTCCAAGCTGGGGGCGGTGAGCTTCGACCGGTCCGAGACGAACGGGGGCCTGGCGGCGCACTGGGGGACATTCCGCACCGTCACCGGCACGCGCTTCGGCGCCATCTGGACGCTGCGTCCCGCCAACCTGCTGAGCCTGCTGGGCGACGACATCCCGACCAGCCAGCCGTCCCTGTCGGCGGTGTCCGCCAGCCTGGCCACCGTGCCCGCCGACAACTGCTTTGTCCGATGAACCCCACGAACCCCACGGAGCCTTTCATGCACCTTCGATCCTTCGCCACTCGCTTTGCACCCAC
Source organism: Gammaproteobacteria bacterium (assembly GCA_018903185.1). Classification (GTDB taxonomy): domain Bacteria; phylum Pseudomonadota; class Gammaproteobacteria; order Burkholderiales; family Burkholderiaceae_C; genus Hydrogenophaga. The sequence continues at coordinate 1,664 of JAHIQV010000332.1, forward strand.
GACAGCAGCCCTGGCCCTCCTGGCCGGGTGTGCGGCCACCATCGACCAGGACGGTCTGGAGCAGCGCACCGCGCAGGCCATCGGGCGATCCGTCGGCCAGTTCACCACCACCGACCACAACGAAGAAGGCGGTGGCCGCATCAACTACACCGCCAGCACCCGCGACGGCAAGGCCTACAGCTGTTACCTGTACGGGGCCACCGGTTTCCAGAAGGCCATGAGCTTCGGGCAGACACCGCATTCCGACGCCATCTGCACCGCCATGGTGGGGGGAGCGGGCAGGAGGGGCCAGCCTGCCCCTGCGACGAAGGGCTCCGGCGCGGAGTGCAACGCCCTGCTGCGCGCGGCGGGACGGTGCTGACCCTGGCGGAGGAGTGACCTATGGATCTCAACAGACTCGCCGCATTGGCTCTGCTCTCGCTGGTCAGCGCATCCGCCATGGCCGCAGACGCCGCGGAGCGCAAGTTCATCCGCAAGGGCATGGGGGAAGGGGAGGTGGTGCTGAAGATCGGAAAGCCCGACCACGAAGCTCTGCACCGTGCTGTCAAGGGCCAACCCGAAGAGAAAACCTGGACCTACTTCCCCCATGCCCGGGACCCTCAGACGCTGACGACCCTCAGGTTCCACGCGGGCCGGGTCGCAGAGGTCGAACGCAAAATCGCCCGCTGATGCCGGGCGTGCGTCTACGCCCCTGGGTTCACACTCACGGCTCCCGCCTTGTTCTGCGCTTGAATGCAAACCCGCATGAGCGTCTGCCGCGTCAGCTCTTGAGAAAAATCTCGTGGTCCGGGGCGAAGCAGGCGTGCAGCGGCAGCAGCGCGCCGCCGAGCGCGCGCGCGTCCGAGCCGATGCTGCCGATCTCCAGCCGCGGCATCTGCTGCAGGCCTTCCCAGTTGTAGGCCTTGAGCGCTTCGCCGGTGCGCGCCCAGAGTTTGCGCAGCAGGTCGGGCGCGACCACACCGTCGATCACGACCGCCTCCACGTCCAGGAACGCGGTGCCGGCCACGATGCAATGCGCCAGCGCCAATGCAGCGCGGGCAACCCACTCGCGGGTGTACGGCAGCCAGGGCGCCTCCAGCGCACGCGCGTCGTAGGCAGCCATGGGGTCGAGCGCGTGCTCGCGAAAGCGCTGCTCCAGGTCCCACAGCGATGCCTGGCTGATCAGCTGCGGCGGCAGCTCCTTCATGTCGGCCGTCGCCACCTGCAGGGGCAGAGAGGCCACGGCCCCGGCGTTGCCGTTGACGCCGCGGTGCAGATGGGAATTGAGCACCAGGCCACCGCCGACGAACGTGTCGAGGAACAGGTAGAGAAAACTGCGGATGTCCCGGCCCTTGCCCTGCAGCAGCTCGGCCACGCAGGCGGCCGAGGTGTCCTTGGCGAAACTGATCGGCAGGTCCGTCAGGGCCTGCACCTCGGCCACCAGATCGATCTGGTTCCAGGCCAACGAC
>JAHIQV010000041.1 GCA_018903185.1 Gammaproteobacteria bacterium
TACAAGCTCAGCCTGTTCGAGGCCCTGTTCTCCAACTCGCTCGGGGCCACACTGCCCGCGCGCGCCGTGGCGACGCTGCACGAGTTCGGCCGCGCGGTGAACGACCTGGAGTACCGCGCCAGACACACGGTGGGCCACGAGGCGGCGCGCTCGTTTCTGAACGAGTGGCTCAAGGACATTGCCTACGAAAAGCACCTCTACGACAGCGAAGACAACGAGAAGGTGGCGGCCGCGCGCTGGACCAACGTGGTCGAATTCTGTGACTGGGTGGCGGGGCGCTGCGGCGGCCAGATCGAGGACGAGGCCGGCGTGCAGACCGAAACCGAGCGCAAGACGCTGCTCGAAGTGGTTCAGACCATCGCCCTGCTCTCGACCCTGAGCGAGCGCGAGAAGGACCAGAACGTGGTGACGCTCTCCACCCTGCACGCATCCAAAGGGCTGGAGTGGCCGCACGTGATGCTGGTGGGGGTGAACGAGGGCCTGCTGCCGTTCAAGATGGACGACGAAAACAACCGCGACGCCAGCGCCGAAAGCCTGGCGCAGCGCTTGCAGGAAGAGCGCCGCCTGATGTACGTGGGCATCACGCGAGCGCAGCGCACATTGGCCGTGAGCTGGCTCAAGCGCCGCAAGAAGGGCCGCGAAAGCGTGCCCGGCATGGCCAGCCGCTTCATCCAGGAGATGGCGCTGGACCAGAACACGGTCAAGGAAGACCCGCGCGAAAAGCTGCGCGCACTGCGCGCCGAGTTCGCCCAGCGCGCCACCGACCAGGCCGCACTCAAAGCGGCAGAGACGCCATGACGCCCCGCTGCCGACCCCGCATCCGCACCGGCCTCGCCCGCATCGCCACCGGGCTGCTGGCCGCCGCCACCGTGGCCGGCGCCCCTGCGCAGACGCCGGCCCGGGCACCCGCCAGCGCCTGCGCGGAGCCGGCCGCCATGGTGCCCGCGCAGCTGTACGGACTGTGGCAGCTCACGCTGTGGCCGGTGGGGGGTTCTGAGAGCGAACCCCTGTCCCGTGGCGCCATGCTGTTCGAACGCCATCCCGAGTACCCCGGCAGCGTGCGCGGGCACCTCAAACGCTCCACCGACGGCAACGACACGCAGGCCCTGGTGTCGGGTGACGTGGTCGACGGCGAATTCAACCTCGACGAATCCGCCGACGGCGTGACCATGGACGCGGTCTGGGCCGGCGCCCCCCTGGACTGCGGCCTCACCCTGCGCGGCATCCGCCGCCCGGCGGAAGGCCGTCTCGCCGGGCAGCCCAGCCTGTACTTCCGACTGGAAAAAACGCCCGGCTGGCGTTGACCGCGGCGCCTGCGGGCGTTTTCTGCGACCGATAGCCACTGGCTAAATCTCACATAGCCGCGCCCTATTGAGGTCGGGAAACGGGTTGATCCGTATCAAAGGGTGCTGGGGTTTACCCCCATACAGTGAACCCGTCACAAGCCAGCGTCTGCGGACGGACACCCCGCCACCAGGCCGTGATACTTCTGACACTTTGAAAGCACCGACATCATGAAAACCAAGACATCATTCCAATGGGTCATCCGCGCGGTGGCTGCTGCCGCCATCCTGAGCACCGGCGCCGCCATGGCGCAGGACAAGGAACCCGTGTCGCCCCTGCCCGCCCCCAAGTCCGTGAACCCGGCTGCCGTTGAACTGGGCAAAAAACTGTTTTTTGATCCGCGTCTGTCCAAGTCCGGCTTCATCTCCTGCAACAGCTGCCACAACCTGAGCATGGGCGGTTCGGACAACCTCAAGACCTCGATCGGCCACAACTGGCAACAAGGCCCGATCAACTCGCCCACCGTGCTCAACTCCAACCTGAACCTGGCCCAGTTCTGGGACGGACGCGCCAAGGACCTGAAGGAACAGGCCGGCGGCCCGATCGCCAACCCGGGCGAAATGGCCTTCACGCACGAACTGGCCATCGAGACGCTCAAGTCGATCCCGGGCTATGTGGCCGAGTTCAAGCAGGTCTTCAAGACCGACCAGCTGACCATCGACGAAGTGACCCGCGCCATCGCCGCCTTCGAAGAAACCCTGGTGACGCCGAACTCGCGCTTTGACCAGTGGCTCGACGGCGACAAGAAGGCCATCACGGCCGACGAGCTGGCCGGCTACAAGCTGTTCAAGGACAGCGGTTGCGTGGCTTGCCACAACGGTCCCAACCTGGGCGGCAACTCGTTCCAGAAGATGGGTCTGGTACAGCCCTACAAAACCGCCAGCACCGCGGCCGGACGTGTGGACGTGACCGGCAAAGATGCCGACCGCCTGAACTTCAAAGTGCCAACGCTGCGCAACATCGAACTCACCTACCCCTACTTCCACGACGGCGCAGCCGAAACGATGACGGAAGCCGTGGACCTGATGGGCCGACTGCAGTTGGGCCGCGAGTTCAACAAGGACGAAAACGCCAAGATCGTGGCCTTCCTCAAGACCCTGACCGGCCAGCAACCGCAGATCGCGCTGCCGATCATGCCGCCTTCGACCGACAAGACGCCGAAGCCGCGTCCGTTCAACTGAGCATCTGCCGATGCCTCATGAAAAAAACCGGCCTCGCGCCGGTTTTTTCTTGTCGGTTCCCAAGGCTCACCGTTGCGGCCAAGCCCGATCAGCGCGCACCGTTCAGCAGGCGGCCTCCACCGCCGGAACCGGATGGCCCTCGAACCACGCCTGCAACAGGCCTCCCAGCTGTTCGGGCACATCGTTGTCAAAACTCATCAGCACATCGGGCGCGAGCTGTTCGGCGGCCGACCTCAGAATTGCTGCGACGATGTCCCGGTGTTCGTCCGTGACCGATTGCGGGAGCCCGGCCTTCAGCACCGCCACAGTGGACTCGCGCATCCGGTCCGAGCCCAGGATGTGCCAGGCGTAGTCGATCTCATAGCGGTCGACGGCATCCTTCAGACTTTCCCCATCCAGGCGGGATTCTTCGGCAAAGCGGTTCAGGGTGCGGGTGGTGAGCTGGCTCACGAACTGGGCAACCAGTTCGGTGTGCCCATGCGCAAATGTTTCAGTGACCACGGGGGAGTCCTTGCAAGATGGTGGGCCGGAGCCCGGGGAGTCGGTCTTGCCGACAGCGAATCCTGAGATTCAGTGAACCGGTTCGGTGCCGAACCGGCCTGGATCGACCCACACAAAAGGTCAACCCGGAAAAGCAAAAGCCCATCTCGTTGGATGGGCTTTTGCGAGGTGTTTGGTGGCCTGGGACGGAATCGAACCATCGACACGCGGATTTTCAATCCGCTGCTCTACCAACTGAGCTACCGGGCCAAACAGAAGCGAGATTGTAGCAGCTTATCGACCCCACTTTGCAGACGCTGCGTTCAAAGGGCGTTGCGCTTGCTGCGGGCGAGATCCACGCCAAGCTGCTTGAGCTTGCGGTACAGGTGGGTGCGCTCCAGACCCGTCTTTTCAGCCACCCGCGTCATGGAGCCGGACTCCTTGGCCAGGTGGTATTCGAAATAGGCCTTCTCGAACTCGTCGCGCGCCTCGCGCAGCGGCCCTTCCAGGTTGAAGGCCTGCGAAGGCTGGGGACCGATGTCAAACACCACATCGGGCTGGCTGCCACCGGTCATGGCCACTTCCACGGTCAGCTCCATCACGGGCGCGAGCGCGCCATTTTTCAGGGGCAACGCAGCACCGACCCTGGCCACCGGTTTGTTCAGCCCCATGTCCACGGCTTTGAGCAGCTTCTGCAGGGTGATGGGCTTTTCGAGGAAGGCGGTGGCGCCGATGCGTGTGGCTTCCACGGCGGTATCGATGGTGGCGTGTCCGCTCATCATGATCACGGGCATGTTGAGCATGCCACCGCTGGCCCATTCCTTGAGCAAGGTCACGCCATCGGTGTCGGGCATCCAGATATCCAGCAACACCAGATCAGGGCGCATCTGCGTGCGCAGAACACGGGCTTGAGCGGCGTTTTCCGCCAGCTCGACCGTGTGGCCTTCGTCGTTGAGGATCTCGGAGAGAAGATCCCGGATGCCCAGTTCGTCGTCTACGACCAGAATAGTTGCCATGGCGTGAAATGTTTCCCTCGGTCCGTGTTGTCAATTTGCAACTGCGAATGATAACGACACTTGGGCGCCCACCACTTTGCCATCGATCAACCGGTTGCTGATATCCACGCGCCCGCCATGCTCTTCCATGATTTTCTTGACCACCGCCAGGCCCAAGCCGGTGCCTTTGGTCTTGGTCGTGACATAGGGTTCGAACGCCCGCTTGAGGATGTTTTCAGCGAATCCGGGACCCTGATCGATCACGGACAGGCGCACCCACAGGCCCGAGCCTGAGCGCCGGGTGTGGAGCAGCACTTCGGCACCGGCTTGCCCGGCCATGGCGTCCTGCGCGTTCTGCACCAGGTTGTGCAGGATCTGTCGCAGTTGCTGCGGATCGGCCATCACACTGGGGCAGTCATCGTCCAGATCGGTCTTCACGGGCACCGCCGAGCTGTCATACAGGACCAGAATGTCGCGCACCAGGGCGTTGAGGTCGGTGGGCGTGAGTTGTGCTGCAGGCAGCCGCGCGTAGTCTCGGAACTCGTTGACCAGGTGCTTCATGGCGTCGACCTGATCGACGATGGTGCGGACCGATTTGTCCAGCAGGGCCTGCTCTGCCGGCTGAACCTTGCCCTGCAGTTTCATGGCCAGGCGCTCGGCGGACAGCTGGATGGGTGTCAGCGGGTTCTTGATCTCGTGCGCCAGGCGCCGCGCCACTTCGCCCCAGGCGCGCGCGCGCTGGGCGGACACCATCTCCGACACGTCGTCAAACACCAGCAAGCGCTCGTTGTTGGGCAGCAAGGCCCCGCGGGCGATCAACGTGATGCCTTCATGCTGGCCCGTGGCGTCGTGCGCGCCGAGTTCAAACGATTGCTGCCAGTGACCGCCTTCGTGCGGGGTGTCATCGGACAGGAAGCGCTCGAACTGCTGCAGCACCTGCGCCGCAAAATTTTCCAGACCAACCACGGCCGCCAGCGGTTGCCCAAGATGCAGCCCCAGCGGGGTGCGCAGGATGCGGGCCGCCCCCGGGTTGACGCTGAGCACGCCGCCGCGCTCGTCCAGCACGACCACACCGGCCGTGAGGTTGTCGAGGATGGTCTGCAGGTTGTCGCGGGCGGCGTCCACCTGCTCCATGCTGTGCTGCACCGCCGAGCGCGCATCGGCGAGGTCCTGCGTCATGTGGGCGAAAGTGCGGGTCAGGCCCGCGAGCTCGTCGCGCGAGGTCAGTTCAACCTTGGGCGCGAGGTTGCCCTGGGCGACCTCGCGCATGCCTTCGGCGAGCACCAGCAAAGGACGCACCAGGTGATTGCCCAGCAACACCGCCAGCAACACGGCGCCGAAGATAGCCAGAAAAAGGGCCAGCGTGAGCGTGCCGATGTACATGCGTTGCAGCCCCTGGCGTCCCAGCGCGCGCTCCTGGTATTCGCGGTTGGCCACCTGAACGGCCAAGGCATCGGCGACCAGCGCTCGCGGCAGGGGCACCACGACCTGGAGGTAGCGCGGGTTTTCATTGAATCCAAAACCGGCCGCCTCCACGAGGGCGAGCACCTTGATGTGTGCCTGGGCCACCAACAAGCCGGCCTGTGCCGGCTCTTCCCCTCCCTCATCAAGCCCTTCGACCAGCACCATCACCCGGTTCGCGCGCACGCTGCGCAACTGGGCCATGCCAGGACGATCGGGCGAAAAGTCGAAGCGCGAGGCGCCGGCGCTGGCGATCGCCTGCCCCGAAGCGCTCCAGAGCACCAGATCGCTCGCCGACAGGCTTTCGCGCAGCCGCTCCAGTGCCAGCACCGCCGAGGCGTCGGGCACCCGCGACAGCTGTTCCGCGGCCATGCGGGTCTTGGCGCCGAGATCGGCACTCAGGGTGTCCAGCGTGGTGCGACCCAGGTTCAGCCCTGCGGTCAGCGCAGATTCCACCCGCACGTCAAACCAGCTTTCGATGGACCGCGAAACGAACTGGTACGACACCGTGTAGATCAGCAGCCCGGGCAACACCCCGACCAGCCCGATGATGGCGGCCAGCTTGAGCAGCAGCTGGCTCCCGAACTTGCCACGCCGCAGGCGTCTGACCAGCCGCACCGCCAGCCACACGATGACGAGGAACAACAAGGTCGCCACCGTCACATTGACACCAAACAGCCAGGAAAAATTCTGCTCGTAGAGCACGCGGTTGCGTGTGGCCAGGGTGAGCAGGAACAGCAGCACCATGCCCAGACCGGTCATGACCACCAGGGCCACGATCACCGCCCAGCGCATGGAGGCGCGTCTTTTCTCGGGAGATCGGACGTGTTCGCTCATGAGTCAGCGGCGGCGGAGGAAGAGCGGCGGGCCATCACACCTCACCGCGCCGGTTCGCCGGGCCTGACCTCAACGGCGATGTCCGGAGGCGGATCGACCTTGGCTTGATGGGGCACATCGAGCCGCCCATCCACCTCGATGTTCCAGTCGGACTGATTGGCCATGCCGATCTGGAACGGGCGCGGCAGCAGCGAAAGATCCAGGCTGAACCGCCATTCGACCCGGTGCTGCGCACCGTCGTCCAGCCGGGCTGCGTCGGCAATGACCCAGCTGGAAACGCGGCCCACGACCGCCAGCACCTCGTCAAGGCTCTCGAAGTTCTGGTGCAGCGCATATTGCAGTGCCGCCGCACCCGAGCCCGTCACACCATCGTGGGCCTGACTCAGACGCCAGCGCCGGGTCAGTGGCTGGTAGGCCAGCCGAAAGGTCCGGACCATCGAACTCACGCGTTTGTCGGCCCAGTACCAGCGGTCACGGTACACGTCGGCCTGCCAGACGAAGTACATCGGCACACCCTTGAGCAGGGCATCTTCAACCGCCGCCGTGGCGACCGAGCCCAGTCGCACGGAAAGTGTCAGCGCATCCGTGTTGCGCTGAAGGCTGACGAACTGGATTTCGGGCTCGCGTGCCATGACGGGTCCCGCCAGGCAAGCCAGCGCGAACACCCAGAGCAAAGCACGAACCCATCGCAACGACAGACGCGTTGCCGCCCGGCGCACGGCCCCCTCAAGGCCCGGCCTTGTCGATGCGTGCGTAAAAGAAACCGTCGTATCCACCGGGCACATTGTCGTTGAACTCCCCATGGGCAGCGGCGGTTCCGGGGAGCAAATGGCCAGGGGAAGGCTGCAGAACGGCATCGGTGTGGTGCAGCAGAAACGCATTCACCTGTTCGGATCCTTCGGCCTGGAACACCGAGCAGGTGCAATACAGCAGGCGACCACCCGGCTTGAGCAGCGGCCACAGCCGCTCCAGCAACTGCCGCTGCACAGCCACGAGTTGGGCCACGTCGCTGGCCCGGCGCAGCCAGCGCACGTCGGGGTGGCGGCGCACGATGCCCGAAGCGGTGCAGGGCGCGTCGAGCAGGATGGCGTCAAAGGGACGCCCATCCCACCAGCCCGCGGTGTTGGCGGCGTCGGCGCACTGCACCTCGGCGCTCAGGCCCAGGCGTTGCAGATTGTCGTGGATGCGGGTGCAGCGCCGGGCGTCGACGTCCAGCGCGAGCAGGTCGAGATCGGCGCGTTCGAGCAGGTGCGCGGTCTTGCCGCCGGGCGCGGCACAGGCGTCGAGCACGCGGTCGGCGGGGCTCCAGGCGCGGCCGTCGAGCAGCAGGCTGGCGGCCATCTGGGCCGCTGCGTCCTGCACGGAAACATGCCCTAGCGCGAAGCCGGGCAGGCGCTCCACCGGCTGCGCTGCCGACAGCACCAGACCGTCATCGCCCACCGGGCTGGCAGTCAGACCGGCGGCCTCCAGCTGGGCGCGGTAGTCGTCCCGCGTGACGCGGCGCCGGTTGACCCGCAGCGCCATCGGTCCGGGCACGTTGTTGGCCTGGAGGATCGCGGTCCAGTGTTCGGGATGGTCGCGCTGCAACCGCTCCACCCACCAGAGCGGGTGGTTCCAGCGTGCCACCGGATCGTCCACCAGTTGCGCGCACAGGGCCTCGCGTTCGCGCAGAAACCGCCGCAGGCAGGCGTTGAGAAAGCCCGCCTGCATGCTGGTGCTGCGCTGCTGCTTGGCCGCCTCCACCGCCTGATCCACCACGGTGTGGGGCTGGTAGTGCTGCCCGTTTTCATCACCCAGCAACACGGCCAGCGCGCTGTGCAGCAAGGCCAGCACCGGCGCGGCAGGCGCACGCTGCGCCAGCAGCCGACCGAGTGCGCGCGCAGCGCCGAGCTGGCGCAGGGTCTGGAAGGTGAGCGCCTGCACGCCCGGTCGCAGCGCCGATGCCACTTGGGGCAGCACCTCGCTGAGCGAGCGACCCTGTTCGACCGCGAGCACGCACTGGGCGGTCCAGCGCAGTTGCGTGGCCAGCGTTGGCGCGTTGGGCACCGGGCGGTCTGCGGAGCTGTTGGAAGTCAATGAGGGTCCTGGTAGATATTCGCCATCAGCTGAGTGTCCAGCCCGGAGCCTGAGGTCCTGAAGGATCTGTCGGCGCGGCTTGGGCAGTGGCTGTGGCATCCAGCGCGTGGTCACGCTCCAGGGGCAGCGCCCCCATGTGGCGGCCATAGATGCGGCGGATGCGCTGCTCCAGCGTGGGGTGCGAATCGAGCCAGTGTGCCACCTGACCGACCTCGTTCCCCACCAGCAGCATGTGCTGCACCGTGGAGCCGACCTGGCGGGGTGCAAAGTCCGCCTGGCGCTGGCTCTTGACCTTGCGCAGCACACCGCCGAGGCCATCGCGGCTGCGCGTCCACTGCACAGCGCGTGCGTCGGCCAGGTATTCGCGCTGGCGCGACACCGCCGCCTGCAAGGCGTGCCCTGCCACCCAGCCCAACCAGCCGGCAGCCATGATGGCCAGTCCCAGCAAGGCCGCGGCCATGCGCCGGCCCCGCACATCGGGTTCAAACAGGTGCTGGCCCATGCGGTAGAGCATCTCCAGGCCGAACACCATGCCGATCAGCCGCATGTTGAGGCGCGTATCGCCTTCACGGATGTGGCTGAATTCGTGGGCCACCAGCCCCTGCAGCTCCTCGCGCGTCAGGAACTCGAGCGCACCGCGGGTGACCGCAACCACAGCGTCGTCTTCATCCCAACCGGTGGCAAAGGCGTTGATGCCCTGGTCGCGCGCCACCACCATGGCGGTCGGCCGCTTCATGCCCGACGATATGGCCATCTCGTCGACGATGTTGCAGAAACGCTGCTCGTCGAAGTTGCCCGATGGCTGCGCGGGCCGTGCGCCCATCTGTTCGGCCAGACGCTGACCGCCACCGCTGGCCAGGCGTGAGGTTTCCACCCACCAGCCGCCCAGCACAAACAGCAACACCACGGCGGTGTTGACTGCAAAGAAGTGTCGCGGGAAACCCGCTCCCGGGAACCAGAAGCTCCAGGTCAGCCCCCAGGCCAGGGCCAGAGCGGCATTGACCGCCAGCACCAGCAGCAACACGGTGAGCGCGAAGACCAGCAGCAGCTTGCGGGTCTGCCCGCGCGCCTCACGTTGCGACTCGAAAATCAGCACGTCAGAACGCGACCTTCACGGCCTGGCGCTCGGTTTCGTTGCTGGTGGATTCCAGCATCGACTGGGTCGGAAAATTGAACAGGCGCGCCACGATCAGCGTCGGGAACTGGGCCGCCGCATCGTTGAATTCGAGCACATGGTCGTTGTAGGCCTGGCGCGCGAAGCCAATGCGGTTTTCGGTGCTCGAGAGCTCTTCACTGAGCTCCCGCATGGTCTGGTCGGCTTTGAGGTCGGGGTAAGCCTCGGCCACCGCAAACAGGCGGCCCAGCGCGCCACCGAGCAGTTGCTCGGCACCGGCCAGCGCGCCGAGCGCGCCGGCATTCAGGGGGCTGGCGGCGGCGCTCTGTTCGGCACTGCGCGCCTGATTGCGCGCAGCGATCACGGCTTCCAGCGTCTGCGCTTCGTGCGCCAGGTATTTGCGCGCCACTTCGACCAGGTTGGGGATCAGGTCGTAACGACGCTTCAACTGCACGTCGATCTGGCCAAAAGCGTTGGCGATGGCATTTTTCAGCCGCACCAGGCGGTTGTAGGCGCCCACGGCCCAGAACACCAACGCCAGCCCAACGGCCAGCAAAATCCACAAAGTAGCCGACATGGTGTGTGAACTCCTGTGATCAAACAAACGCCCTCGATCCGGTACCTGGGCGCTGGCAATATACCCCAGCGCCCGTCCACGTTGTCAGGGGCATCGACCCGCAGACAAATAAAAACGCCCCCGGCCAGATGGCCGGGGGCGTTCAGGAACTCAGCGGTGAAGCCGGGTTCAGTTCGTGTGGCTTATTCAGCCGCTTCGTTGGTACTCGAAGCGTCGGCCTGATCGGCCGCCAGCGACACGGCGTCGGCTTCGGCGATGGCGCGACGCTCTTCGTCGTCCATCTTTTCCTTGACCTTGCGCGCCTCGTGGTAAGCCATGCCGGTACCGGCCGGGATCAGACGACCCACGATCACGTTTTCCTTCAGGCCACGCAGTTCGTCGCGCTTACCCATGATGGCCGCTTCGGTCAATACGCGGGTGGTTTCCTGGAAGGAAGCCGCCGAGATGAAGGAATCGGTGGACAGCGAGGCCTTGGTGATACCCAGCAGCACGTTGCTGTAGACCGCGGGCAGCTTGCCCTCGGCGCGCAGCGCGTCGTTGGTGTTGAGGATCTCCGAACGCTCGACCTGCTCACCGGCGATGTAGTTCGAATCGCCCACGCTGTCGACGATCACGCGGCGCAGCATCTGGCGCACGATCACCTCGATGTGCTTGTCGTTGATCTTCACGCCCTGGAGTCGGTACACGTCCTGCACCTCGTCCACGATGTAACGCGACAGCTCTTCGATGCCCAGCAGGCGCAGGATGTCCTGCGGATCGGCCGGGCCGTCGACCACGCTCTCGCCCTTGTTGACCACCTGGCCTTCGTGCACCAGGATGTTCTTTTCCTTGGGGATGAGTTCGTCCCAGATCTTGCCTTCCGGATCGGTGATCTGCAGGCGAACCTTGCCCTTGGTCTCCTTGCCGAACGACACGGTACCGGTCATCTCGGCCAGCATGCCCTTGTCCTTCGGGCTGCGGGCTTCGAACAGCTCGGCCACCCGCGGCAGACCGCCGGTGATGTCGCGCGTCTTCTGGCCTTCGACCGGGATGCGGGCGAGCACGTGGCCGGGGCCGACGTCCTGACCGTCGCGCACTTCCAGCAGCGCGCCGATCTGGAAGCCCACCGTCACCGAGTGGTCGGTGCCAGGGATCTTCACTTCGTTGCCCTGGGCATCGAGCAGCTTGACCAGGGGGCGCACCACCTTGGTCGAACCGCGGTGCTTCGGATCGATCACCACCAGCGAGGACAGACCGGTCACGTCGTTGACCTGCTTGGCCACCGTCAGACCCTCTTCCACGTTCTCGAACTTCACCTGACCGGCGAATTCCGTGATGATGGGTCGGGTCAGCGGGTCCCAGTTGGCCAGGATCGCGCCAGCCTTGATGGCCTGGTCGGCCTTGACCGCCAGGATGGCGCCGTAGGGCACCTTGTGGCGTTCGCGCTCGCGACCGATTTCGTCGTGGATGATGATTTCGCCGGAACGCGCAATCACCACCAGCTCGCCCTTGGTGTTGGTCACATAACGCATGGTGGCGTTGAAACCGATCGAACCGCTGGACTTGGCTTCCACGCTGGAGGCCACGGCCGCACGCGACGCCGCACCACCGATGTGGAAGGTGCGCATGGTCAGCTGCGTGCCGGGTTCGCCAATCGACTGGGCTGCGATCACACCGACGGCTTCGCCGATGTTCACCAGGCCACCGCGGCCCAGGTCGCGGCCATAGCACTTGGCGCAGATGCCGAAGCGGGTTTCGCAGGTCAGTGCGGTGCGCACCTTGACCTCGTCCACGCCAGCGGCTTCCAGCTCGTCGAGCATGTCTTCGTCCAGCAGGGTGCCGGCCGGCAACAGGACCGCGCGGGTCTCCGGGTGGATCACCTCATCGCAGGTGGTGCGGCCCAGGATGCGGTCGCGCAGCGACTCGATCACTTCACCACCTTCGACGATGGCGCGCATCACCGTGCCGTTGGTCGTACCGCAGTCCTGGCTGTTGACCACCAGATCCTGCGTCACGTCCACCAGACGGCGGGTCAGGTAACCCGAGTTCGCGGTCTTCAGCGCCGTGTCGGCCAGGCCCTTTCGGGCGCCGTGGGTGGAGATGAAGTACTGCAACACGTTCAGACCTTCACGGAAGTTCGCCGTGATGGGGGTCTCGATGATGGAGCCGTCGGGCTTGGCCATCAGGCCGCGCATGCCGGCCAGCTGGCGAATCTGGGCCGCGCTACCGCGGGCACCCGAGTCGGCCATCATGTAGATGGAGTTGAACGACTCCTGGTCCACTTCCTTGCCGTGGCGATCGGTGGTCTTCTGCTTGGCCAGCTGGGCCATCATGACCTTGGAGATCTCGTCACCGGCCTTGCCCCAGATGTCGACCACCTTGTTGTAGCGTTCGCCCGCGGTCACCAGACCCGAAGCGTATTGCTGGGCGATTTCCTTCACCTCTTTTTCCGAGCGTTCGATGATGGCTGGCTTTTCCTTCGGCACCAGCATGTCGTCCACGGCAATCGAGATACCGGCGCGGGTGGCCAGTCGGAAACCGTTCTGCAACAGCTTGTCGGCGAAAACCACGGTCTCTTTCAGACCGCACTTGCGGAAAGACACGTTGATCAGCTTGGAGATTTCCTTCTTCTTCAGCGGCTTGTTCAGCACTTCGAAAGGCAGGCCCTTGGGCAGGATCTCGGACAGCAGCGCGCGGCCAACCGTCGTGTCGACCAGGGAGATGAACGGCGTGAATTCACCCGTGGCCTTGTCCAGTGTGTACTGCTGCAGACGCACGCTGATCTTGGCGGTGATCTCGACCACGCCGTTGTCCAGCGCACGCTGCAGTTCCAGCAGGTCGGCAAAGATCATGCCTTCGCCCTTGCCGTTGATGCGCTCGCGGGTCGCGTAGTACAGACCCAGCACCACGTCTTGCGACGGCACGATGGAGGGTTCGCCGTTGGCCGGGAACAGGATGTTGTTCGAGGCCAGCATCAGGGTGCGGGCTTCGATCTGGGCTTCCACCGACAGCGGCACGTGAACGGCCATCTGGTCGCCATCGAAGTCGGCGTTGAAGGCCGCGCAAACGAGGGGGTGCAGCTGGATCGCCTTGCCTTCGATCAGGATGGGTTCAAAAGCCTGGATACCCAGGCGGTGCAGCGTGGGTGCGCGGTTCAGCATCACCGGGTGCTCTTTGATCACCTCTTCCAGGATGTCCCACACCACCGGCGTGCCGGCTTCGACTTCCTTCTTCGCGGCCTTGATGGTGGTCGCGATGCCCATGGCTTCGAGACGCGAGAAGATGAAAGGCTTGAACAGCTCCAGCGCCATCAGCTTGGGCAGGCCGCACTGGTGCAGCTTGAGCGTCGGACCGACCACGATGACCGAACGGCCCGAGTAGTCGACACGCTTGCCCAGCAAGTTCTGGCGGAAACGGCCGCTCTTGCCCTTGATCATGTCGGCCAGCGACTTCAGGGCGCGCTTGTTGGCACCCGTCATGGCCTTGCCACGGCGACCGTTGTCCAGCAGCGAGTCCACGGCTTCCTGCAGCATGCGCTTTTCGTTGCGCGCAATGATTTCAGGGGCCTTGAGTTCGAGCAGGCGGCGCAGACGGCTGTTGCGGTTGATGACGCGGCGGTACAGGTCGTTCAGGTCAGAGGTCGCGAAGCGGCCGCCGTCCAGCGGCACCAGCGGACGCAGGTCCGGCGGCAGCACGGGCAGCACGTCCAGCACCATCCACTCGGGTTTGATGCCGGACTTCTTGAAGGCTTCCAGCACCTTCAGGCGCTTGGCGTTCTTCTTGATCTTGAGCTCGGAACCGGTCAGGTCGTTGCGCAGCTTTTCGATCTCGATCTCGAGGTCGATGGCCTGCAGCAGCTCCTTGATACCTTCGGCGCCCATCTTGGCAATGAACTCGTCGCCGAATTCCTTGCGCTTGGCGTCGTAGTCGTCCTCGGTCATGATCGCGAATTTCTTCAGCGGCGTCATGCCCGGATCGACGATCACATAGGCTTCGAAGTACAGCACGCGTTCGATGTCGCGCAGCGTCATGTCCAGGATCAGGCCCAGACGCGAAGGCAGCGACTTCAGGAACCAGATGTGGGCGCAGGGCGCGGCCAGGTCGATGTGACCCATGCGCTCGCGGCGCACCTTGGTCTGCGTGACTTCAACGCCGCACTTCTCGCAGATCACGCCGCGGTGCTTGAGGCGCTTGTATTTGCCGCACAGGCATTCGTAGTCCTTGATGGGACCAAAAATCTTGGCGCAGAACAGGCCGTCGCGTTCGGGCTTGAACGTGCGGTAGTTGATGGTCTCGGGCTTCTTGACTTCGCCGAAAGACCACGAGCGGATTTTTTCCGGCGAAGCCAGGCCGATGCGGATGGCATCGAAATGCTCGTCGGGCGTGAACTGCTTGAACAGGTCGAGTAATGATTTCATGGGTTCAATCCTTGTCTTGCCGGCGAATTAGGAGCGTTCGAGTTCGATGTCGATACCGAGCGAACGAATTTCCTTGACCAGCACGTTGAACGACTCGGGCATGCCCGCTTCGATCGAGTGCTCGCCCTTGACGATGCTTTCGTACACCTTGGTGCGGCCCTGCACGTCGTCGGACTTGACGGTGAGCATTTCCTGCAGGATGTAGGAAGCGCCGTAGGCTTCGAGTGCCCACACTTCCATCTCGCCGAAACGCTGACCACCGAACTGCGCCTTGCCGCCCAGCGGCTGCTGCGTGACCAGGGAGTACGGGCCGGTGGAACGGGCGTGCATCTTGTCGTCGACCAGGTGGTGCAGCTTCAGGAAGTGCATGTAGCCCACGGTGGTCTTGCGCTCGAAAGCGTCACCCGTGCGGCCGTCGTACAGCTGCGCCTGGGTGCGGGTTTCGGTCAGGCCCTTCTTGGCGGCGATGTCGTCCGGGTACGCCAGCTTCAGCATGGCGCGGATTTCATCTTCCGACGCACCATCGAACACCGGCGTGGCAAACGGTACGCCGTTCGTCAGGTTTTCGGCCATCTCCATCACGTCAGCGTCGCTGAGCTCGGACAGGGTCTCTTTCTTGCCGGTGTGGTTGTAGACCGTTTCGAGGAACGCTCGCATTTCGGAAGCCTTGGCTTCCTGCTGCAGCATGTCGCCGATGCGCTGGCCAATGCCCTTGCCGGCCCAGCCCAGGTGGACTTCCAGCACCTGACCCACGTTCATGCGCGAAGGCACGCCCAGCGGGTTCAGCACGATGTCGGCGGGGGTGCCGTCGGCCATGTAGGGCATGTCTTCGACCGGAACGATCTTGGAGACCACACCCTTGTTGCCGTGGCGGCCGGCCATCTTGTCACCCGGCTGCAGGCGGCGCTTGACGGCGAGGTAGACCTTGACCATCTTCAACACGCCAGCGGGCAGCTCGTCGCCCTGCGTGAGCTTCTTGCGTTTCTCTTCGAACGCGAGGTCGAAGCTGTGACGCGTCTGCTCCATCGAGTTCTTGATCGACTCCAGCTGGGCGGCGACATCATCGTCGGCGGGACGGATGTCGAACCAGTGGTACTTCTCGACGTCGGCCAGGTAGGCCTTGTCGATGGTCGTGCCCTTGGTCAGCTTCTTGGGGCCGCCGTTGGCGAGCTTGCCGGTCAGCAGCTTTTCGATACGGTCGAAGGCGTCGGCTTCCACGATGCGCAGCTGGTCGTTCAGGTCCAGGCGGAAACGCTTGAGTTCGTCGTCGATGATCTGCTGGGCGCGCTTGTCGCGCGTGATGCCTTCGCGGGTGAAGACCTGCACGTCGATCACGGTGCCTTGTGAGCCCTGGTCCACGCGCAGCGAGGTGTCTTTCACATCGCTGGCTTTTTCGCCGAAGATGGCGCGCAGCAGTTTCTCTTCAGGCGTGAGCGTGGTCTCGCCCTTGGGTGTGACCTTGCCCACCAGCACGTCGCCGGGCAGCACTTCGGCGCCGACGTAGATGATGCCGGAGTCGTCCAGGCGGTTGAGCTGCTGCTCGGCCAAGTTGGGAATGTCGCGGGTGATTTCTTCCGCGCCCAGCTTGGTGTCGCGCGCCATGACCACCAGCTCCTCGATGTGGATCGAGGTGTAGCGGTCTTCGGCGACCACGCGCTCGGAGATCAGGATCGAGTCTTCGAAGTTGTAGCCGTTCCAGGGCATGAAGGCGATCAGCATGTTCTGGCCGATCGAGATTTCTCCCAGGTCGGTCGAAGCGCCGTCGGCGATCACGTCACCCTTGCCCAGCAGATCGCCTTTCTTGACGATGGGGCGCTGGTGGATGTTGGTGTTCTGGTTGGAACGCTGGTACTTGATCAGGTTGTAGATGTCCACACCGACTTCACCGGCCACGGCTTCGGCGTCGTTCACGCGGATCACGATGCGGGTCGCGTCCACGTAGTCGACCGCGCCGCCACGCTTGGCGGTGACCACGGTGCCGGAGTCGATCGCGGCGACGCGCTCGATGCCGGTGCCGACCAGCGGCTTTTCAGGGCGCAGCACAGGCACAGCCTGGCGCGACATGTTGGCGCCCATCAGCGCACGGTTCGCGTCATCGTGCTCCAGGAACGGCACGAGCGAGGCGGCCACCGACACGATCTGCGCCGGCGACACGTCCATGTACTGGATGGTGTCGGCCGAGGTCAGGATGGATTCACCCTTTTCACGCGCGGAAATCAGGTCGCCGGTCAGGCGGCCTTCGGCGTCCAGCGTGGCATTGGCCTGGGCGATGACGTACTTGCCTTCTTCGATGGCCGACAGGTAGTCGATCTGGTTCGTCACCTGGCCATCGATCACGCGACGGTACGGGGTTTCGATGAAGCCGTATTCGTTCAGGCGCGCGTACAGGGCCAGAGAGTTGATCAGGCCGATGTTTGGACCTTCAGGCGTTTCAATCGGGCAGACGCGACCGTAGTGGGTCACGTGCACGTCGCGCACTTCGAAGCCGGCACGTTCGCGGGTCAGACCACCCGGGCCAAGGGCCGACACGCGGCGCTTGTGGGTGATCTCGGCCAGCGGGTTGGTCTGGTCCATGAACTGGGACAGCTGGGAGGCACCGAAGAACTCCTTGAGGGCCGCTGAAATCGGCTTGGAGTTGATCAGGTCGTGCGGCATCAGCGGCTCTTGCTCGGCCTGGCCCAGACGCTCTTTCACGGCCTTTTCGATGCGCGCCAGACCGGTGCGGTACTGGTTCTCGGCGAGTTCGCCGACGCAGCGCACGCGGCGATTGCCCAGGTGGTCGATGTCATCGACTTCGCCACGGCCGTTGCGCAGGTCCACCAGAATCTTGACCACGGCCAGGATGTCTTCGTTGGACAGCACCATGGCGCCGGTGGATTCGTCGCGGCCCACGCGGGCGTTGAACTTCATGCGGCCCACGCGCGACAGGTCGTACGTGTCCGGGTTGTAGAACAGGCGGTGGAACAGGGCCTGCACCGCGTCTTCGGTCGGCGGTTCGCCGGGGCGCATCATGCGGTAGATGGCGACACGGGCGGCGAACTCGTCAGCGGTTTCGTCGCTGCGCAGGGTCTGGCTGATGTAAGCGCCCTGGTCGAGTTCGTTGGTGTAGAGGCACTGCAGGTCCTGCACACCCGAAGTGCGCAGTTTCTTCAGCAGCACTTCGGTCAACTCATCGTTGGCCTTGGCGATGATCTCGCCGGTGTCGGCGTCCACGATGTTGCGCGCGACCACGCGGCCGATCATGAAGTCTTCGGGCACGCTGATGTGCGTGGTGCCGGACTGTTCCATTTCGCGGGTGTGGCGCACGGTGATGCGCTTGTCCTTGGCGACCACGACCTTGCCCGACTTGTCGGTGATGTCAAAACGGGCCACCTCGCCACGCAGGCGCTCGGGCACGAAGGCCATCTGGGCGCCGCTGTCCATCAGGCGGAAGTGGTCGTTGACGAAGAAGTTGGCCAGGATGGTTTCCGGCGTCAGACCGATGGCCTTGAGCAGGATGGTGACCGGCATCTTGCGACGGCGGTCGACGCGGAAGAACAGCACGTCCTTCGGATCGAATTCGAAGTCGAGCCACGAACCGCGGTAAGGAATGATGCGGGCCGAGA
>JAHIQV010000333.1 GCA_018903185.1 Gammaproteobacteria bacterium
CAGGTCGATCCGTGCGCCTTCGGGACGCGGGCCGAAATTGGGCGATGCGCAGCGGCGGGCGGCACCCAGCCAGCCGCCATTCCAGACGGTGGGCGACACGGACAGATCGCCGGCTTCAGGTTTCATCGTCACCGTCTGCGGGGGTGGTGATGCCGAGCCGCTGGATGCGGTAGCGCATCTGGCGCAGGTTCAGACCCAGACGTGCCGCGGCGGCTGTGCGGTTGAAATCGGTTTCCTTCAGCGCCTTGAGCAGAACCTGGCGCTCCTGCTCGTCCAGGTAGGTCTGCAGATCGGCCGGAATGCCTGCGGTCGGTGCCGAAACTGGGGTGGATGCTGCGAACGCTTCGACTGTTGTCGGGCTCTCCGGGCGCAACGCCATGTCGCTCGTATCGCCGAAATCTTCTGCCTGCAACACCGCACCGCTGCTGAGTGCCAACGCACGTTGCAGCAGGTTTTCCAGTTCACGCACATTGCCCGGCAACTCGCAGGTCTGCAGCCACGCCATTGCCGTGCTGGACAACGCGGGTACCGGCTGGCCCGACTCGCTGCAGATGCGTTTCAACAAGGCGTGGGCCAGCTCGGACAGGTCCTCGCGCCGCTCGCGCAGGGCGGGTGTGCGCAGACCGATCACGTTCAGACGGTAAAACAGGTCTTGCCGGAACTCACCGCTCTTGACGAGAGCGGCCAGATCGCGGTGGGTGGCGCTGACCAGGCGCACGTCCACCGCTTCTTCCTGAACGCCGCCGAGTGGGCGCACGCGCCGCTCCTGGATCACGCGCAGCAGCTTGGCCTGCATCTGGAGCGGCAGGTCGCCGATTTCGTCGAGGAACAGGGTGCCGCCCTTGGCCGCCTGGAAGTAACCTTCGCGGTCGTGGGTGGCGCCGGTGAAGGCGCCCTTGCGGGCACCGAAAAACTCGGCCTCGATCAGGTTTTCGGGAATCGCGCCGCAGTTGACCGCGACGAAGGGGCCGGTGGCCCGGTGGCTGCATTCGTGCACCGCGCGCGCCACCAGTTCCTTGCCGGTGCCCGATTCGCCCAGGATCAGCACGGGCGCCATGCTGGTCGCCACTTTTTCAATGCGGTTGCGGATCTGCACCATGCAGCCCGAGGCGCCGACGATGCGTTCGAGGGCCTGCACGCCGGCGGGCGGCGGCGGGGCGCTGCGCGGCATGGGTTCGCCCGAGGGCGGCCGCATCGCGGACGGGTACCGCTGGCTCTGCAGAGCGGCCGTCACCGCGGCACGCAGCTGCTTGAGGTCCACTGGTTTGGTGAGGTAGTCGAAAGCGCCGGATTTGAGCGCTTCGACCGCGTTCTCGGCCGAGCCGTAGGCGGTGATGACGATGCTCTTTTCGGTGCGCAGACCGGTGTTGAGTTCACGCAGCAACTCCAGGCCCAGACCGTCGGGCAGTCGCATGTCGGTGATCAGCACGTCAAAGTGGCGTTGCGCCAGCCACTCCCGGGCCTGGGTGAGGTCGGGGGCGGACACCACTTCATGACCTTCGCGCAGCAACGTCAGTTCGTAGAGGGTGCGCAGGTCCGGCTCGTCGTCGACGACCAGGATGGACGTGGGTGTGGGTGTGGTCATCTATCGGCAGGGGGAAGGGTCACCGCGTGGACAGGGACGGCGGGTCCGCCTGGGAGACGCCGGGGCGGGTCATGCCGGGCACCGAGTCAGCCACGGGGTAGGCTGGGCTTTGTTGTGCGGGTTGCCCGCTCGCTGTCGCGCTGGGCAGGAGCACAAAGAACTCGTTGCCTTCGCGCTGGTCGAGCCGGCTGCGCTGGTAGGCGATCTGCGCCCCGTAGCGCTCGCACAGTTCCCGGCAGATGTACAGGCCCAGGCCGCTGGAGCGGCTCTCCGAAGAAAAGAAGGGCTCGAACAGGTGGCGCAACACGCTGGCCTCCAGCGGTGCGCCATCGCTCCAGACCGACAGGCGCACGCGGTCTGTGCCGCCGGGCTGCGTGATGACGCGGATGGAAGAGCGCTGACCGCTGGCATGGCGCAGGGCGTTGTCCAGCAGGTTGATCAGCAGGCGCCGCAGGTGCTCGGGATCGAAGCTCACATGGGCTTGCGGCGCGTGCAGGTGCACGCCCAGGATGCCCTGAATCTGGTTCTGGCGGTTCCATTCGTGCGTGATCTGGCGCACGGTCGGATCCAGTGGCAGAGCCGACGCGTAAGCCCCGTCCTGAAGCGGTTGGGCGCGCGCCACGTTGAGGATGTCGTCCACGATGCGCGCGAGCCGCTGGGCGTTCTGCTCGATCATGCGCGTGAGCCGCTTCTGCCCGGGTTCGTTCACCTCTTCGTCGAGCAGCGCGTTGGCCTGGGTGATGGCCGACAGCGGGTTGCGGATTTCGTGCGCCACGGCCGCCGACATGCGACCCATGGCGGCCAGCTTCTCGGTGCGCACGCGGGCCTCGACTTCGCGCAGGTCCTCCAGGAACAGCACGCACAGCGCGGCCTGCGTCTGGCCCGGGGTGCGCGTGAGCCGGGTGCGGGCGAAAAACCGGTGCGAGGTGAATTCGTCGATGTCGATGCGCACCTCGGACTCCATGGGGTGCCCGAGCGCGAAGCTCTCGTTCACCAACTGGGACAGTCCTTCCCACCCGTGGCGTGCCGACAGCAGCAGTTTGGCCGCATGGGGGTAGTGCTCGCCCATGAGCATGGCCTTGGCCGCCGGATTGGCGTTGCGCACCACGCCGTGCGGGTCCACCACCAGCACGCCTTCGCTCAGGCTCTCGATCACCAGTTCGTTGACCTGGGCCTGCGTGCGGGCAGCGGCCTGGCTGCTCTGGGCCAGCACCTCTTCCCGGGCGAGTCTCACGGCGAGCTGGTTGGCCAGCAGGGCCACGATGAAGAAGCCCGTGCCCGTCAGACCCGACTGCAGGAAGCGCGAGGTGGACACCTCGCTGAGCAGCGGCGCACTCGCGGCTGCTTCACCGAGCAGGAACAGTGTGACGCTCGCGGCTGTGGCGAGCGCCAGCGTCATCGAACCCATGACCGCCGCCAGCAGGACTGGCAAGGCAAACAGGGGCGTGTAGTTGAGGCCCCCTTGCTGGAAGAACTGCAGCAGGCCGAACACCAGCAGGTCGACGCCAATGGTCAGTGGCCATTGCAGGCTGACCGCTTTCCCGGGGTTGTCGACACGCCACCAGACCATCATGGCCAGCGCGGCGGTGAGGTGCAGCGCGCTGATCAGCACCAGCCAGTCCGGGCCACCGCTGTGGTTGAGCAGCTCGAAGACCTGCAGCGCCAGCAAGACAGCGGCGATGAAGGCACGGGCCCGCATGAAGGCGCGCCACAAACGCTCGAAAGCGTGGCGCCGCTGTTCGCGCCCCAGCGATCCGTGCTCCTCATAGGGGGAGAACCAGGAGGGCGCGAAACTGGGGTGAAGGTCCTGGGCCATGTTCGTTCTTGCCTGGCGCACAGGCCCGTATCAGCTGCCCTGACGCTCGTGCGACGCGCGGTGTTCGGCGCAGCAGTAGGCGCCTCGGGGGCCTTTGATGGCCTCGTTCTCAGGCAGGTGTGCGCCACATTGCAGGCAGGCCACCATGGTCACTGGCGGGAGGGGCTTTCGGGGTGCAGGGGCTTGCGCCCGGTCAGCGTCCTGCGAGCGGTTGTTGCGCCAGACCCAGAACGCCACCAGGACCACGGCCAGTACGAGCAGAAATTTCATGTCAGTTTTTCACGGCGCCGAAGCGCCATCCGCATCGCATGAATTGGTTCAACCCAGAGGCACCGCCGGGCCGGCTTTGCCGGACGGCTGGTGTCGCCCCCCTTGAGGGGGGTGACGCGAAGCGGCGCGGGGGGTGTTTCATCCTAGGCACGCTGCAGAACGACTTCGAGAACGAAGCGGGAACCGACATACCCGAGCAGCAGAAAGCCTGCGCCGACGTAGAGTGTGCGCACTGCGGTGCGGCCCCGCCAGCCCAGCCGCCAGCGACCGACCAGCAAGACGCCCATGGTCAGCCAGGCCAGCACCGAGAAAGCCGTCTTGTGGTCCCAGACCCAGCCGTGGTCGAGTGAGCCCGAAAACCACCAGCCGGCCAGCAGCGTGGCGCTCAGCAGCGCAAAACCGGCCGCCACGAAGCGGAAGGTCAGCCGCTCCAGAGTCAGCAGTGGCAGGGTGGTGTCGGCCGCGGCGCCCAGGCGCATGGACCTTTCAGCCCGCTGCATCATCCAGGCGTGCACCACGGCCACGGCAATGAGCCCGTAGGAGGCGATGCCCAGCGCCCAGTGCAGCGGCAACCAGCTCGACCGCAGGGCCGGGTAGGGCGAGCCGGGGAATACCAGCGCCAGCAGCACCGCCACAGTGCCCAGCACGGCCAGCGTCCAGCGTGCGCGCATCTGGGGATACAGCCGTGTCTCCACCAGATACACCGTCAGGACCAGCCAGGCGGTGACCGAGAGCGCGGGTGCGAAGCCAAAGCGGGGAGGGTGTTCGAGCAGGCCCGAGGCGAGCACGAGCAGGTGCAGCAGCCAGGCGATGGCCAGCACGCCGCGTGTCTGTGCTGCCGTCAGGCGCGGGTGGGCCCAGGCCAGCACGGCGTACGACAGCGCCGCCACCGCGGACAGCAGGGCGGCGGGCGGGTTCGTCGACAGGGCGGGCAGGAGGTTCATTGGTTCAGCGCGGTACTCAGCAGGCGCCACAGGGCACGGCTAAAATCATCTGCACAGTTTAACGGTCTTGCCCCGAACGAGTTCGCCGGGTACCGGCCAGTCCATCCGGGACGCGCGGGCCTCCCGTCCGACCCGTCGCCACCCTTCCCGGCGCCCACCAGCACACCCGAGCACACCATGGCATCAGCCCTCTCAGACCGCCTCTCACGCATCGTCAAGGAAATGCGCGGCCAGGCCCGCATCACCGAAGACAACGTCGCCGACATGTTGCGCGAGGTGCGCATGGCCTTGCTGGAAGCCGACGTGGCGCTGCCGGTGGTGCGCGACTTCATCGCCCGGGTGAAAGAAAAGGCGCTGGGCCAGGAGGTGATCGGTTCGCTGTCGCCGGGGCAGGCGCTGGTGAGCATTGTCAACCGCGAACTGGCCGCCACCATGGGCGAAGGCGTGTCGGACATCAACCTCGCGGCCCAGCCGCCGGCGGTGATCCTGATGGCCGGCCTGCAGGGTGCCGGTAAAACGACGACCACCGCCAAGCTGGCCAAACACCTGATCGAGAAGCGAAAGAAGAAGGTGCTCACGGTCTCGGGTGACGTGTACCGCCCGGCGGCCATCGAACAGCTCAAGA
>JAHIQV010000334.1 GCA_018903185.1 Gammaproteobacteria bacterium
GCCACCACGCGCACGTCGAATCGGACCAGCTTGTTGGAGCCCAGCGGCTCGATCTCGCCTTCCTGCAAGGCGCGCAGCAGTTTGACCTGCACCGACATCGGCATGTCGCCCAGCTCGTCGAGAAACAGGGTGCCGCCGTCGGCCAGCTTGAACTTGCCGTCGCGGCCCTTCTTGTCGGCCCCGGTGTAGGCGCCGGGCGCGACGCCGAAGAACTCGGCTTCGAGAAGGGTGTCGGGCACGGCCGCCATGTTCACGCTCACGAAAGGCCGACCAGCGCGCGGCGATGCGGCATGGATGGCGTGCGCCAGCAGTTCCTTGCCGGTGCCGGTTTCGCCCAGCAGCAGCACCGGGCTGGCCGACGAAGCCGCGCGCCGCGCCTGGCGTTTCACTTCCAGCGCGCCCGGGCTGGTGCCCACGAAACTGGCGAAGGTGTATTTGCTGCGGCGCTGGCTGGCGAGCTCGCGCCGGGCGTCGCTCAGGTCCTGCTCCAGCCGCGCGAACTTGGCGATCAGCGGCTGCAGCGTGGTTTCGGGGTGGTCGAACAGCACGATGCCCAGCACGCCGATGACCTCGCCCGCGTCGTCGCGCAGCGGAATGCGGCTGACCACGAAGGTGCCCGCCTTGTTGGTCAGCAGGTCGATCAGGATCGGCTTGCCGGTGGCCAGCACCTGGTGCATCTGCGTGTTCTGCACCACGCTGGAGACCGGGTGGCCGACGAAGTCTTCTTCGCGCTCGAAACCCAGCGCCGGCAGGAAACGGCGGTACTGGTCGTTGATCCAGACCACGCGGGCCTTGCGGTCCACCAGCATCATGCCTTCGCTGGCGGTGGCGAACAGATCGAACATGGAGCGCGCGGCAAGCTCCAGGATGCTCTGCGCGTCACGGGGGAGTCGGTTGTCGGCGGTCATGGGTGGCATGGTAGCGCCCATTACCGATGCCCTTGCTTGCCCAAGCCGATCCTCTGTCGGAGCGTCACCCCTGCGAGTGAAACGGTGCCAGCCAGGGCACCGCCGGGCTGGCTCTGCCGGACGGCCAGTGCCGCCCCCTGGAGGGGGTCGCGCGCAGCGCGGCAGGGGTGTTCTGGCTCACGACCGCCGGTGCCAGGCCAGCAGGCGCGGCGTGACCAGCACCAGCACCACGATGGCCAGCAGCGTGGCCGACATGGGGCGCTGGAAGAACACCGCCACACTGCCCTCGCCGATCGACATGGCGTTGCGGAACTGCGCCTCGGCCAGCGGACCCAGGATCAGGCCCACGATCACCGGCGCGGTCGGAAAGTCGAACCGGCGCAGCATCACGCCCACCAGCGCCAGACCGAACATGACGAACAGGTCGAACGCGCTCTGGCGCATGCCGTACACGCCCACCGTGGCAAAGATCAGGATGCCGGCATAGAGCGGCGCCTTGGGGATCTTCAGCAGCTTGACCCACAGCCCCACCATGGGCAGGTTGAGCACCAGCAGCATCACGTTGCCGATGTAGAGCGAGGCGATCAGCGCCCACACCAGGGTGGACGATGTCTCGAACAGCTGCGGCCCGGCGTTGATGCCGTAGTTCTGCAGCGCGCTCAGCAAGATGGCCGCCGTCACAGAGGTGGGGATGCCCAGCGTGAGCAGCGGCACCAGCGTGGCCGTCACGGCCGCGTTGTTGGCGGCTTCGGGGCCGGCCACACCTTCGATGGCACCGGTGGTGCCGAATTCCTGCTTGAACCCGGGGTCGGCCAGCTTGCGCTCCGTCGCGTAGCTCAGGAAAGTGGGGATCTCGGAGCCACCCGCGGGGATGGTGCCGAAGGGGAAGCCGATGAAGGTGCCGCGCAGCCAGGCGGGCCAGGACCGCTTCCACTCGGTGCGCGTCATGTGCGCCTTGTTCATCTTGTTCAAGCTGGCTTCGCTCTTGCCTTCGTACAAGGCGTTGTAGAGCGCCTCGGTGACGGCAAACAGGCCCACGGCCACCAGCACCACTTCAACGCCGTCCAGGAATTCGATGACGCCACCGGTGTAACGCACCTGGCCGGTGATCTGGTCCATGCCCACCAGGCCCAGCGCCAGGCCGAAGAACAGCGCCGTGATGCCGCGCAACGTGCTCTGCCCCAGCACCGCGCTCACGGTGGTGAAGGCCAGCAGCATCAGGCAGAAATATTCGGGTGGTCCGAGCTTCACGGCGAACTCGGCCAGGATGGGCGCGAACAGCGTCACCAGCACCGTAGCGATGCTGCCGGCCACAAACGAGCCGATGGCCGAGGTGGCGAGCGCGGCGCCGGCGCGTCCGCTCTTGGCCATCTTGAAGCCTTCGAGCGCGGTCACCATGGTGCCGGTCTCTCCAGGCGTGTTGAGCAGGATGGAGGTGGTCGATCCGCCATACATCGCGCCGTAGTAGATGCCGGCGAAGAAGATCATCGACGCGGTGGCCTCCACCTGACCGGTGATCGGCAGCAGCATGGCCACCGTGACCGCCGGGCCCAGGCCGGGCAGCACGCCGATGGCGGTGCCCAGCGCGCAGCC
>JAHIQV010000335.1 GCA_018903185.1 Gammaproteobacteria bacterium
GACGTCCCGCTGTTGGTGCTCCGGTTGAGTTGGCGCAGCACTGGGCCGCGATAGCCCAGTGGGAGATGTCGTGCGGGGCTCACGCCATGAATTTTCGAATGGAGTCGCATACCGAGAGCAACTGCCGATCATCCATGCGGCCGATGATGTTTCTGATGACGGTGCCCATGACCTTCTGAACGCCGGATAGTCCGAGGGCAGCAGACTGCTGCACAACGAAGTTCGCCTTCGTGGCCTTCAGCGATTGCAGAAAGTACTGATCCATGCCGCAATCAGTCAGTTCAAGTACCAGCTCTGTGAGCTGGCCGGAGTGGACAGTTGCCTTCTCGGCGCCCTCGACGGCTTCGAGCACTTCAAGTGTCTTCACTCTCAATTCTTGCGAGTGATGGAAGCGCAGGAATGGCTTCGGGCCTGGCTCGGCGCTCTTCTTCGGTGCCCGCTTTGCTGCGGCAGGAGTCGTGCGCTTCGTTGAAGTTGGCATGGTTCGGATCCTGTCGCGGAAAGAGCACCATCGTACGCGTCATGGCCGCGCCTCGCCAATCCCCCGGCGTCACCCCCGTCCCGCACCTGAATGAACGTGCGGATGAAGCTCCTCTCGTTCAGAAACCCGGCCGCCTCGGCCACCTGTTTGATCGGCCGGGTTCACACCAGCCCGCCACTCCCCCGGCGTCACCCCCGTCCAGCCCTTGAACGCGCGCATGAAGCTCTTCTGGTTCTGGAACCCGGCCGCTTCGGCCACCTGTTTGATCGGCCGGGTCGTGCGCTGCAGCAGGTCGAGCGCGCGGTCGCGGCGCACCTCGTCTTTCAGTGCCTGCAATGTGGCGCCTTCGTCTTTCAGCTGCCGGTGCAGCGTGCGGGCCGAGGTGTTGAGCAGGGACGCGAGGTCGTTGGCGTTGTGGGCGTCCAGCGGCTGGGTCATGAGCACCTGGCGCACGCGCTGCACCAGCAGGCGGTCGCGCCGGTAGGGGCGCACCTGGATCGGCAGGGCGCGCTGCAGCATCTGGTTCATGGCGGCTTCGTCGCGCTTGACGGGCAGGGCGAGGTAGCGCGCGTCGAAGTGGATCGCGGTCTGGTCGGCGCCAAACACCGTCGGGCCGTCGAACAGCACCCGGTAGACCTCGGCGTGCGCTGGTGCGGCGAACGGGAAGCTCGCGCCCAGCAGCGGGATGCGCGAGTCCACCAGCCAGCAGGCCAGGCCGTGGCTGTTGCGCAGCACCGAGACGCCACAGAATTCGCGCAGGCTGCCGTCGCCGCCCGGCGGGCGGTGTTCGGTGAGCACGATGCTGGCCACGTCGCCGCTGGTGGTCACGGCGAGCGTGATGTCGGGCGTGAGCAGGCCGTGGTGGCGGCACCAGCGTTTGAGTGCCACGACCAGCGTGGGGGCAGAGAGCGAGGCGCGCGCGAGCATGCCGTAGCTGCCCCAGGGCAGGGCGCGGCGAAACCAGCCCAGGGCTTCGTCGTCCAGTTCCTGCATGGCGGCGCCCGAGAGGGTTTCCATCTGCGCTGCGGTGATGCGCGCCGCGGGATCGGCCACGCGTGCTGGCGGAATCTGTGCCTGCGCCAGGGCCTGCGCCGGGTCCAGCCCGCGCTGCTGGTAGGCGGTCACGATGGCCTGCACGAACGCCATGGGCGTGGCGGCGCGGTCGCTGCGGCGGTCGGATGGGCTGGCAAGGGTTGTGCGGGGGTCAGGCATGGCGCCAGTGTGCCTGATGGGTGGCGTGATTTGCAACCATTCTGGCAAGCGTTGTCGGCGCAAGCCTCCTAAGCTAGGCCCTGCAGTCCGGTGCGAGCCGGACCCTGGAACCCGAGGAGACAAGCCCATGAGCGACCCCCGAAACACGGCCGAGCCCCTGACGCTCAGCCTGGCGCGTGGCGCGACCGACGTGCCGCTGATCGAGCAGACCATCGGCGCATTTTTTGACGCCATGGTGGCGCGCCAGCCCGATCACGAAGCGCTGGTGAGCGTGCACCAGGGGCGGCGCTACACCTACCGCGCGCTGCAGGCCGACGCGCACCGCCTGGCCAGCGCGCTGCTGGCGCAGGGCCTGAATCCGGGCGACCGGGTGGGCATCTGGTCGCACAACAACGCCGAATGGGTGCTGATGCAGCTGGCCACCGCGCAGGTGGGCCTGGTGCTGGTGAACATCAACCCGGCCTACCGCACGGCCGAGGTGGAATACGCGCTCAACAAGGTGGGCTGCCAGCTGTTCGTGACCATGGCGCGCTTCAAGACCAGCGACTACCTGGGCATGCTGCGCGAGCTGGCGCCCGAGTGGGCGCACGGCCTGCCCGGCGCGCTCGAAGCGCAGCAGCTGCCGCACTTGAAAACCGTGGTCTGGATCGACGAAGCCGGGCAGGGC
>JAHIQV010000336.1 GCA_018903185.1 Gammaproteobacteria bacterium
GAACCAGCAATGGCGTACTTGTCTTCGAAGCCCTTGTACTTGCTGGTTTCCACCGAGCGCGCTTCGAGGCCGGTGCGGATCTCGGCCACGTTGTCGGGGGTCGCCATCCAGAGGTCGATCATGTTGATCTTGGCGTCGCGCCCGATCACGAACAGGTAGCGCCCGGACGCCGAGGTGCGCGAGATGTGCACCGCGTAGCCGGTCTTGACGATGTTGATGATCTTCTTGGTGTCGCCGTCGATCAGCGCCACTTCACCGGTGTCGCGCAGCGTGGTGCTGAAGATGTTGGCGATGTTGTAGTTGTTCATCTTCCTGGTGGGCCGCTTCTCGGGCGGCACGATCACCTTCCATGTCGCCTTCATCTCCTCCATGCCGAACTCGGGTGGGGTCGGTGGCTCGTGCTGGATGTAGCGCGCCATCATGTCCACTTCCTTATCGGTCATCTCGCCGCTGGTCTGCCAGTTCGGCATGCCGGCCGGCGAGCCGTAGGCGATGAAGACCTTCAGGTAATCGGTGCCCTTGCCGACCGTGATGTCGGGTGTGAGTGCCTTGCCGGTGGCGCCCTTGCGCAGCACGCCGTGGCAGCCGGCGCAACGCTCGAAATACACCTTGCGCGCCACATCGAACTCGGCCTGCGTCATGGGCGGCGCCTTCGGGTTCACGCTCTGCACCATGGGCTCGTCGCCGATGGGCGAGCTGCCCGCCTGGTAATTCGATTCCGGCTGACTGAGGTGCTTCTTGTCCTGGGCGTGCAGGCCGCCGGCAACCAGCATGGCCGCCATCGCGAGCGAGCTCAGGATGATCTTGGTGGGTTTCATGGGTTTTCTCTCTCCGTCTTGGATCAGCTGTGGATGTGGCCCTCTGCCCTCCCGGGGTGTCAGACCCGCTCGCCTGGCTGCTGTCCATCGCCGGTCAACGAGCTGCGCCCATCGTCGGGCGGCGCGTGGGCCCTGTCCTTGAACCAGTTCAAGGACGTTGGCTTTCTGCCTGACAACAATGAACGCCAGACAACACCCAGGAGAGAGCCCCATGAGCGTGATGGAACACAGCCACTGGCTGGCGCCCGGCTGGCCCGGGGACGGCACGGCAACGGACGACCGCCCACCCGGCCTGGTGACCCTGGTGGGCGCCGGCCCCGGCGACCCCGAACTGCTCACCCTGAAAGCGGTGAAGGCCCTGCAGGCTGCGAAACTGGTGCTTTACGACCACCTGGTGAGCCCGGCCGTGCTCGACTTCCTGCCGCCCGGTGCCGACCGCGTGTATGTGGGCAAGGAGTCGTCGCGCCACACCCTGCCCCAGGCCTCGATCATCGAACTCATGCTGCGGCTCGCGCGCAGCGGGCGCGCGGTGCTGCGCCTCAAGGGCGGCGACGGCTACATCTTTGGCCGCGGCGGCGAAGAAGCCCAGGCGCTGGCAGCGGCCGGCATCCCCTTCACCGTCGTGCCCGGGCTCACCGCCGCGCAGGGCGCCGCCGCGTCGGTGGGCATACCGCTGACCCACCGCGACCACGCCTGTGCGCTGGTGCTGGCCACCGGCCACACGCGCGACGAGCGCGGCCTCGACATGGACTGGCCCATGCTCGCGCGACCGCGCCAGACCGTGGTGCTCTACATGGGTGTGAACAACCTGCCCGAGATCTGCCGCCAGCTGATCGCCCACGGCCTGCCGGGCGACACACCGGCGGCGCTGGTGGAAAAGGCCACCCTGCCCGACGAGCGCTGCATCACCGGCACCCTGGCCGATCTGCCCCAGCTGGCGCTGAGCCACGGCGTGAAGCCCCCGGCCCTGATCATGGTGGGCGGCGTGGTGGGCCTGCGCGCGCAGCTGATGCCGGGTGCCGCGCTGGCCCGGATCCCACGCGAAAGCGAAGCCGCCCAGGCCTGACACCGCAGGCACCCCGGCCTGCGGGACCATCGGATACTGTCCGGGCCTGGCAGCCCGGCTCGCGCTGAAAGCCGCGCCTCTGCGGCGAACGGCACAGTTATTGCTGATCCGATTCCAGCATGACCCCCTCCGCCCTCCCCCTCAAATCGGGCCTGAACTTCCTCATCGCCGCCAAGCGCTGCGAGATCGACGCGCTGCGCCAGCTCGCACTCACCAGCGCGCTGGTGAACGTGACCGGCCGGCTGGTGCATGGCCTGCAGCGCGAGCGCGGCCTGTCCAACCTGTTCCTCGGCTCACAGGGCACCCGCTTTGCCGAACCACGCCAGCAGCAGATCGCCGAATGCCGGGCCACCGAAGCCGAGCTGCGCTGCTGCTTTGACAGCCTCGACACCCAGGCCGCCCACCTCGGCCACGGCGCGCGCCTGTTCAGCCGCATCGCCTACGTGCTGCACGGGCTCGACGCCCTGCCCGCCCTGCGCGAGCGCATCGACACCCAGGCCTGGACGGCGCGCGAAACCACCGAAGCCTACGTGCGCCTGATCGCCGGCCTGATCGCGGTGGTGTTCGAGGCCGCCGACAGCGCCAGCGACCCCGCCATCTCGCGCCATCTGGTGGCGCTGTTCAACTTCATGCAGGGCAAGGAGTTCGCCGGCCAGGAGCGCGCTGCCGGCTCGGCCCTGTATGCCAGCGGCCGTGCCGACAGCGCCGGGCAGCAGCGCCTGCTGCACCTGATCGACTCGCAGGAGCGTTGCCTGCAGGTGTTCAAGGAATTCGCCAGCGACGAACTCGCCACGCTCTGGGCCACCGCCGACCAGGACACCGTGGCCGCCCGGGCCGAACTCGAGCGCATGCGCCGCGTGCTCTGCACCGCCGCCGACGGCAGCCCGCTCGACGCCAACCAGAGCCAGCCCTGGTTCGACTGCTGCAGCCTGCGCATGGACCGCATGAAAACGGTCGAGGACCGGCTCGCCGACAGCCTGCAGCGCCTGTGCGAGCACAAGACCCAGACCGCCCTGGCCGAGCTGCTGGCCTTCCAGGGCATGCAACCCGCCGCCACGAAGCCCGACGACGCGCTCTCGTTCTTCCACGACCCGGTGCCCGACCACGTGGCCGGACCCAACCCGGCACAGGGTTTTGGCCAGCAACTGGACCGCTCCATCCTCGATCTGGTGCAGGACCAGTCGCGCCGCCTGCAGGCCGTCAGCGACGAGCTCGACACCGTGCGCGCCAGCCTCAACGAACGCAAGCTGGTCGAACGCGCCAAGGGCCTGCTGATGGCACACCGCAACCTGAGCGAGGCCGAGGCCCACAAGACCCTGCGCCAGATGGCCATGAACCAGAACCGCCGCCTCATCGACGTGGCCGAAGCGGTGCTGTCCATGGCCGAGGTGCTGCCCGATCGGCGGCGCTGAGCCACGCGCTGTGCTGCAGCGCACAAAACCCGTGCCGCACCCCGCCGGTGCACCAAGCTGAGGCTCCGCGCACCGGAACTTCACCGCGCTGGCGGCCGATCCGACACCAGCCACGCGCCCTGAAAAGCCATTTTGTCCTTGAATAACAAGCTTCTTCGGGTTCCGACACGGTAGATGCCCTTCATCTGGCACGGTCCCTGCTTGATAAAACGCAAAGGGTGAGCGCCAATGGCGGCGCGATCCCGAAGTCTCCCGAGACACACAGGACAACGGCGTCCATTTCAAGCCCGCACCAAGCTGGGCTGGAAATGGGCGCCGTTTTGTTTTTGGCCACCGCTTTTTTCATCAGCAAGGAGTTGGACATGACCGCAAGCAGCACCACCCCCACCGTGGCGACCGTGCCCGGGACACCGGCACAGGCCTCGCGCCGCGACTTCATCAAGCAGGGTGCGGCCACCGCCACCTTCTTCTCCACCCTGGGCCACAGCGGCGTCTGGGCCGCCGGCTCCGACGCCCCGGAGAAGACCGAGGTCAAGATCGGTTTCATTCCCCTGACCGACTGCGCCAGCGTGGTGATGGCTTCGGTGCTGGGCTTCGACAAGAAGTACGGCGTCAAGATCATCCCCAGCAAGGAAGCCAGCTGGGCCGGCGTGCGCGACAAGCTGGTCAACGGCGAGCTCGACTTCGCCCACGTGCTCTACGGCCTGGTCTACGGCGTGCACATGGGCACCGCCGGCCCCAAGAAAGACATGGCCGTGCTGATGAGCCTGAACAACAACGGCCAGGCCATCACGCTGAGCAAAGCACTGGCCGACAAGGGCGCCGTGGACGGCCCGTCGCTGGCCAAGTTCATGGCCGCCAACAAGCGCGACTACACCTTTGCCGGCACCTTCCCCACCGGCACGCACGCCATGTGGATGCACTACTGGCTGGCCGCCGCGGGCATCAACCCGATCTCGGGTGCGCGCCTGATCACCGTGCCTCCGCCGCAGATGGTGGCCAACATGCGCATCGGCAACATGGACGGCTTCTGCGTCGGTGAGCCCTGGAACCACCGCGCCATCATGGACGGCGTGGGCGTGACCGCCAACACCACGCAGGACATCTGGCGCGACCACCCCGAGAAGGTGCTGGGCACCACGGCCGAGTTCACCAAGAAGTACCCCAACACCACGCGCGCCGTGATGATGGCCGTGCTCGAAGCCAGCCGCTGGATCGACGCCGGCCTGCAGAACAAGATGAAGATGGCCGAGACCGTGGCGCAGAAGTCCTACATCAACACCGGTGTGGACGCGATCAACCAGCGCATCCTGGGCCGCTACCAGAACGGCATGGGCAAGACCTGGGACGACCCCAACCACATGAAGTTCTTCAACGACGGCAAGGTCAACTTCCCCTACCTGTCCGACGGCATGTGGTTCCTCACGCAGCACAAGCGCTGGGGTCTGATCAAGAGCCACCCCGATTACCTCGGCATCGCCAAGCAGATCAACCAGATCGATCTGTACAAGTCGGTCGCCAGCACCATGGGCATCAGCGTGCCCAAGGACCCGATGCGCAGCAGCAAGCTGATAGACGGCATCGTGTGGGACGGCAAGGACCCCGCGAAGTACGCCGATGGCTTCAGTATTAAGGCGTAACCCCCCGCGCCGGCCTTCGGCCGTCACCCCCCAAGGGGGGCAACGCTGGCGGCCCGGCGAAGCCGGTTCCGCGGCGTTCTCGGATTGAAGGCACTTCGCTCGTAGTTTTGCACTGAAAGGAC